>NZ_JBFTQY010000087.1:0-27070 GCF_056399245.1 Rhizobium sp. 01N447_2 | reverse complement strand
GGCAAGCACAACGTTCAGGTGTTGGGCAACGCCGCTGGCAAATGAGATGGTATAGTCTTCCAGTTCGGAGACCAATAGCAGCGCCTTCATTTCGCTGCCTCCGACAAGCCGACGTCCAGACCGAGCCGTGACAGGCCGCGCGCCGAGCGCAAACTATCGCGCGTCCGCCTGAGCAGGTTCGGTTCGCCGGCAAAGAAGAGGCCTTCGACGGCAAGCTTGAACCGGGTGCGTGCATCGGCTCCCTGCAGCTTTGCCGACGCGATGCGATAGGGATAGTGATCCGTCAGATGTAGCCTTGCCGGTAGCTTATGGGCTGAGAGAAACAGGTTCGTTGCTTCAACGGTTTGCTGCCAGTGCGTCATCCGCCTCCTTAGCGTGGTGGCATCCTCGGTCGAGCGATACCAGTTGTTATTGTGGATGCGGTAGAATCCAAGCGGATCCGGCATGGCAATGACGTCCCCCAGAAACGGATAGATCCCCACGAGCCAGGCGTCGGCTGATATGCGGAATTGTTCGGGAATGCTGCCCGCAGCATTCCACGCGCTACGTCGTACCGCGATGGCTGACGTCATCGGAAAAGGCCACCAACCAGCCGATCTGGTGAGTAGCGGCGACAAAGCGCCCGAACACAGGCTTCGAGGGATCGGCTTGGAAGTCAGCGTGCCATCGACAAGCGTTGGCTGCAGTCGGTGATAGACGAGCGATGCTTGAGGGTTTGCGCGGAACGCTGCAGCCGTCGCCGACAGCTTGCTCGGCCCCCACCAGTCGTCGGCATCCAGAAAACAGAGGATCTCCCCCATGCTTGATCCCACAGCGGTATTGATCGCAGCGGCCTGTCCTGCATTCTCCTGAAAGATCACCTTCACTCGGCTGTCATACGCTTCCAGAACGGACCGCGACTGGTCGGTGGAGCCGTCATCGACGACGATTATCTCGACGCTGCGCGCGTCTTGGCTCAACACGCTGTCTATCGCCCGCCCAACGAAGCGAGCGTAGTTGTAATTATTGATGAGGACACTGAGGGCCGGCTGCTCCATGACGTGCTCTCAGGCGAGTTGCAGCGATGCACCGCTGTACAGCAGCGCAAAGTTGCTTAGGACGTCGACCTTAACGCAGCCATCGAGGTTCGGAGCCTCGGTGACGGTGATATCGAAAAGACCTTGTCGGCCGAACAGCATCTCGCGCAGAGCCGTTGAGATCGCCACGACGAGGTGAGCGCCCGTCGTGTTGCATAGAGAACTAGGATCGTGACGCAGAAACATAGTAATCCTAAACCTTCCAGGCTTCGACTGCAGAGAGAGCCTCTGTCAGAATTGTTGCCTCATTCCAGTGGAACCGCGGCTTACCCACCACGCTTCACAAGACACTCATCGCCACGGTAGCGGTGAACGGACATGCGCAACATCTGCTCTTATGGGCAATCGGCGGACATGAAGACCCGCCTTTTGGGTGAATACCGGCTGAAAGCTTACGCACAACACCGTCTTTGGGTGGAGCGAAGGTGCATTAGGCGTAGCCCGCCCTTCGCTAGGACAGGTTGACTGCGGATGTGGCTGGATGATTGCTTGAGAGCAGTGCAGCACGAAGGCCGACACCTGTTTTTTGATCTGGGGCGATCAACAGTCGCTTGTCTTTTCAAGTCAGTCGGGACGGATAATGAGAGTAGATAGCCTCCGAACTGCCAGCGGACCGACGATTAGTTGGCGGGCCATAGAATGCTGGGGCGCCGGCATATCCCTCTTCTTTCAGGCAGGCGCCTTTCTGCCACTTATCCTGGCCGATGCGGACGGAACGCTCAGCGAATCCGCCAAATCTATACTGCGTCTTCCTTGCTTTCCTGTCTATGTATTTACAATCGTGATCCTGATACGCAATTTTCCGCAATTTCTAATGGCGCTCAGGCGAAATCTGATTGTTCCCCTGATCCTTGTCCTGCCGTTTTTGTCCACCCTTTGGTCAATAGGACCTCCAACGACCTTGAGGCGCGCAATCGGCCTTTTGTTTTGCGTGCTTCTTTCCTATGTCCTGGCGATACGTTTCACGCCAAGGCAGCTGCTGTTCCTGTTATTTGTGACCCTGGGAGCCTGTATCGTCCTCAGCGTGGTTTTGTCAGTGGTGTCACCAAGCCTTGCCAGTATGCCGGATGGTACTATGCGGGGCATTTTCATTCACAAGAACGTCCTGGGTTGGTACGCGTCTCTGATGATCTTGGTGGCGTCGGCCGTGCTGATCGACGGGACGCTCGGCCTGCGGCGAACCGCGTTCATCTTGTTGGCCGCGGGTATGGTCTGCCTTGCAAGCTCCGGATCGATGACCGCGATCATTGCAACGTCAGTGGCGTATTGCCTGATCGGCTTTTATTCCCTGCTGCAAAAAAGCAGCAGCATTGGCCGCGTCGTCATCGTCCTGTTTTTCGTTCAGCTGTCTGTCGCCATTCTGATTTCGCTTCACGAATTCCTGGTTCCGGCCCTTGAAGCGCTCGGCAAGGACGCGACCCTGACCGGTCGGGTGCCATTGTGGGAGCTGGTTGATCGCGAAATATCCGATCGTTGGATGTTTGGCTACGGTTACCAGGCTTTCTGGACAGTCGCGAACCCGGAAGCGACGCGCATGTGGCTAAAGATCGGATGGGCGGCGCCTCACGCGCATAATGGATACCGCGATATCTTGTTGAGCTTTGGAATAATGGGAATGATTCCGTTTGTTCTGCTGCTTCTCCATGCAATCCGCCAGGGCGCGACCCTTCATTGTCATGACCCGCAGTACGGGTGGCTCTGGCTCAATGTCTTTACGATCATGATTCTGGTGATGAATCTGACTGAGAGTATTTTTTTCGCTCAGAATGACACCATCTTCATCCTGTTTACCGCAGCCATCATCATGTTTTCGCTGTACGCGCCCGTCGTTTCGATCAGCCGTTCGCCATCTTGGCAGGCGCCCTCGCGTGGCCTTGCGAGCGGGTTGCAGATATCATGAGGCGGCGTTTTGAATTGATCCTGAGCATTTTGCCTGTCATGCTCTTTCCGCAGTCCGGCAATCCGGCTCCAGTCGGGACCGAGATAGATGCGCCTGAGCGCTTGCAGATGCTCGTCAGGGAGGCGACTTGCGCGGAAGCTCCCGCGACTTTCTCAGCCAAGTTGAATGGGACTTCTTTAAGCGACGTATTGAGCAGCAGCGCTGGGGCGCGGACGATATTTTACGTTTCTCCCGATGGCAAAGACACCTGGAGTGGCCTCCTTCCGACAGCAAATCAGCAGGGCGGCGACGGCCCTTTCGCCAGCATTGAAAGAGCCCGTGATGCTGCCCGTGAGAAGGGCGGCACCAACACAATCGCGCTGGGTAAAGGCGATTACTACCTTACTCAGCCGATCGTCTTTGACCCCCGCGATAGGGGCTTGACCCTCACGGCAAGATGCAATGAAGCGCCGATTTTGCATGGGGGGCTACGCGTGCGCAATTGGGCGCAGCAGGCCGATGGTCGCTGGACGGCGCCGCTAAAATTGCCACCGGATGAAGGGGCCGGTGACCTTTTCGTCAATGGGAAACGCCAAACTCGGGCTCGATATCCCAACGCTCCCGCTGATGGCGATCCACGCAAGGGATGGTTGTTTGCCGCAAAGTGCGATCCGGCCATCGACGTGCGGGAAGGAAACACGCGTTTTTGTTTCCATGCCGGCGATCTTCCGGCAGTGGGTGATACAAGTGGGCTGGTCGTGGACATCGTTGGGGGGTATCAACCGGGAAGCCAGTGGGGCAATGACACGCTCCCAGTTGTATCCATCGATGGCGCCGGCCGGACTGTCTATACGAAAGGCACAGGCTATTTCTTTACCGCAGAAGGCAGCCGCTATTTCCTAACCGGAGCCAAGGCCTTGCTCGATGCTCCCGGAGAGTGGTGGTACGACCTTGTCGCGGGCCAGCTTTATTATATCCCTGTCGATCAGTCGTTACCCAATTCCGTCGTCGTTGCTGGCATTCTGCCGACATTCTTCAAATTGGATGGGGCCGATGGGATGGTCGTATCAGGGCTCGAGTTTAGAGATGGAGCTCCTGACGGCAGCGGCAAGTTCTATACGGAAACAAGAGGATTTGGCGCCATAAGGATCGAACACGCTGATGGCGTCAAGATTCTCGGCAACAGCATCGAAAATGTCGGCGTCGGGGTCCATGTGACGGAAAGCAAGGATTCCTTGATTGCCGGCAATGTGATTGCGGATGTGGCTGGCAACGGGATTTACGTCGGCACAAATTATGGCACGTTCGGCAAGTCGAACGGCTCCAGGATCCTTTCAAACCATATCCATGACATCGGAAAGGTTTACATTGAAACCGCCGGAATATGGTTCCAGGCGGCTGACAATGTCAGGATCGCCGACAACCTGATCGAAAACACGGCGCAGTTCGGAATCGCCGGCGGTTCGCTGTGGGGTTCCAACGACGCCGTCTATAACGCTGTCATCGAGCATAACGAGATCCGTAACGCCAATCARCAGACCGCAGATGGCGGCGCCATCAAGATGATGGGCGAGCAGGCAGACCCTTTGAACAGCACCATCCGCTCCAATCTGGTGACCGGGACCGGTCATCTCATGAACAGGGTCGATGGGACCTTCTGGCCTCCCGGATATGAGAATACCAGCGAATGGCCGTCTCCTATCAGCTGGGCGATCTATACGGATGGGAAGGCGAGCGGGCTGCGTATCGAGGGAAATACGCTCTCGGGCAACGTTGCGGCGATCGGTATCAACGGCGGTTGGAGCAACCTGGTGGCGGGAAACGTCATCACACACGGATCGGGCGCGGCTTTTCGCGTTGATATCGGTACCGGCAGGGGTTGGCGTCCGCCATGGGCGCGCCCTAATCGTATTGAGGAGAATGTTGTATCGGTTAACAATGACAGCGGCATTGTAGCGTATGTCAACACTCCCGATCTTGGGCTTGGATTTGTGCAATTCGCGCGCAACCGCTACAGCGGCAACTTGAACAACAAGAGCTTCAGGATAAATCCGGAAATCATGCGTTCGGGAGAATTTGGCAGTCTAGGAGATCTTCAGAAGGCTGGGGCGGACACCGGAAGCGTAGTCGCGCCGCCCGAGTAACGAAAGGAGCCTCAACGAGCGGTGTCCTGCGGCGACAAGTCCGCAGCTATGGCGACTTGGAACACCCTTCGGTCATGGCGTGCACGCGCTGCTGGTAACTGCCGCAGGCAGGAACGGTGAGGAGATGAGCGTGGCGAGCCGATCTCAAAGCGAAATTCCAACCCTTGCCCAACTCGCATCCTGCGCGAGGCTCCCGCCGAGCCGTCGAATGATCGATCGCGTCAAGGTGAAGGCCTTTTGAGCGTCCAGGCGAAGCCGCGGCCAGATCCGTCCGAAGAGCCTGCCAGGCTCAAGTGTTCCACCTGCTCAGGAGTACACAGGAATTCCCTGAACTCTCTCTTTCCGGCTTTGTTTGTGCTCAAGCCTCACTAGCTTTGATCACGCTTGAGTGAATAGCTTCTGCAGCTCTGCGCGGGTCGAAGCGCTATTTCGGGCCAACGGTCATCAAAAAGAGCAACAGGGTAAGCTGAGGGGTACATAGACTTACTTCGAATATTGTACGTCATCGCGGCATAAGACGTAAAGTTGAAATCTCTTCTACGTCCAATAGCTGGATCCGCAAGTATGGAGGCAATCGGCCTGCCGGGATATTCTGGTGACAGTTTCGATCGCGAAAGCGTAGGTCATGGGAAAGCAAACAGCAGGCAGCAGCCAGACTTCAGTTCTTCATCCAAAGGGTTCCTTTGAATGGACGAATGTCCTTGGTGTTCGCGTTTCGGCAGTTAATCTCAAAAGCGCGACTGGATTTATTCAAAAAGCGATCGAAGACGGCAGGAAGGAATATGTTTGCGTTCGCGACGCACACGGCATCGTCCGCTGTCAAGATGATCCCGAGCTTCGGTCGATACATAACCGGGCTTTCCTCGTAACTCCCGACGGCATGCCGCTTGTTTGGGCATTGAAGCGTGCTGGTCATGCCGAAAGCGACAGGGTCTATGGACCGGATCTCATGCTATCCGTTTTCGATGCCGGCAGCTCCAAGGGCTTGCGCCACTTCCTTTATGGTGCAACGGCCGAAACGCTCGAACAACTGCAGGCACGCCTTCTGGCAAAATTTCCGCAAGCACGGATCGTCGGCACCTATGCGCCGCCTTTTCGCAAACTGTCGACGCAGGAGGAAACGGATATTGCTGACCGGCTTAATCGGTCGGGTGCCGATATCATCTGGGTCGGGCTGAGCAGTCCCAAGCAGGAACTCTGGATGGCGCGCATGCGCGATAGTCTGCAAGCATCGATGCTCATCGGTGTCGGAGCCGCATTCGATTTCCACGCCGGCCTCAAGCGGCAGGCTCCAAGGTTCATTCAAAGAAGCGGCTTCGAATGGGCGTTTCGTCTTTTATGCGAGCCGCGACGGCTGTGGCGGCGCTATGCGCTCGTCGTGCCGACCTTCATCTCACTGACGGCATTCCAGAGACTGGGACTTCGGAAGTTTCCGATCGAAGACGCGGTTTTTGGATCAAGCGCGCCAAAAGCAGCAGCTGCAAAGGTGTAAAGCCATCATGTCCTTATTTGCGTCGCCAGCAATGACACCGGGTCCGTCGAAGGCAGCCATATCAAATGACATGGCGGCGCGGGCGATTCCGGCAGGTTCCGTGCCACCCATCGCAGCCAAGCCCGCCGATCCCTTTGTACGGGCAGGGCCGAATATGCCCGTCGCGCTACGGCGCCGGCTTCCTCGGCTTGCAACCTCGTCCATCCTGGTCGCCGGCGACATTGCAGGTTATTTGATTGCCTATTTTGCTCTCCTGTCCTTTCTCCCCAGCGGCTCGGAGGGCACGATAGCGGAGCGCACGTTCACGATCGCAGCGCTCGCTGCCATTGTTCTCTACGCATCGGCCGGCCTCTATCCTGGATATCGGTTGCATGACCACGAACATCTGCGGCGGCGCACCATGGCTGCCGTCAAGGTGGCCGTCCTGACGGCATTCGCAGCAATTATCCTGCCGGAAGGGGAACGACTGCTGCTTGCCGTTATTGGGTTCCTCGCTCTCGGGCTGATTGTTCAGCCGCTTGTGCATTGGCTTGCACGAGGCCTATGCTGGAGACTTGGAATCTGGGGCGAGCGCGCGGTTGTCATAGGGGGGTGCAACCTTACTCCCGCTCTGGTGGCCCATTTCAAGAGCCGCTGGCAGTATGGCATCAGGCCGGAGCCATTTTCCCCTGATACTTTGGAGGCATTGCCCGATGGCGTGCCATCCATTGCCGTGATTGCGGGCGACACAGGCTCGCTTATACCCGACTTGGCGGGGCTGCGTCGGAAGTTCGCCGAAGTCATTTTGCTGTCCGACACGCCGAGCCTCAAGGTAAGCGGTTTGCGACCTGTGGATGTCGGCGGAGAGATCGGTATTCGCCTCACCACCGGTGGGAGTTGGGTCAACGCGGATCTGGTTCGCCGAATCCTCGATCTCGCAATCGCCATCCCTGCAATGATCGTGGTCGCGCCATTCATCGCATTTGCAGCGGCCGCAATCTATGCCATCGATCCAGGTCCCGTCTTCTTCCGGCATACCAGGGAAGGGCGATCCGGCAAGCCGGTGCACGTCCTGAAATTGAGGACGATGTACCAAGATGCAGAACAGCGCCTTGAGGCACTGTTCCGAGACAACCCTGCTATGCGCGCCGAGTGGTTGAGCCACTTCAAGCTCAAGGACGATCCGCGCATCCTTCCGGTTATAGGACATATGCTGCGCTCTTCGAGCATCGACGAGCTCCCGCAATTGGCAAACATCATTGCCGGCCAGATGGCCATCGTCGGGCCGCGTCCGTTCCCGGAATATCACCTCCTGGCTATGGACGGCGAATTTCKAAACAAGCGCCGTTCCGTCACGCCGGGGCTCACGGGCCTTTGGCAAATATCCGAACGAAGCAATGCGGATATCGAGCTGCAGCAGCAACTCGACGAGTTCTACATCGACAACCGGTCGCTGTGGTTTGACTGCCAAATTCTTCTCAGCACAATCCCTGCGGTCTTCAAGCGCAGGGGAGCCTACTGACCATCCTCGCTTTCGCGAGGCAACCGTCAACAACGGAGCACACCAATGCACGGACAAAAGCGAATTATGGTAACCGGCGGCACCGGCTTTCTGGGATCATTCCTGTGCGAAAGGCTTTTGCGAGAGGGCAATGACGTCCTCTGCGTGGACAATTACTACACCGGTTCGCGCGACAATGTGCTGCATCTTCTTGACGATCCTCGCTTTGAGGTGCTTCGCCATGACATTACTTTCCCGCTCTATGTGGAGGTCGACGAGATCTACAACCTCGCCTGTCCGGCGTCTCCGGTCCACTATCAACACGACCCCGTACAGACCGTGAAGACCAATGTGCACGGGGCCATCAATATGCTCGGCTTGGCAAAACGCACCAGGGCGAAGATCTTCCAGGCATCCACGAGCGAAGTTTATGGCGATCCGGCAGTCCACCCTCAGCCCGAGGAATATCGAGGCAGTGTCAATCCCATAGGGCCGCGGGCATGTTATGACGAAGGCAAGCGGTGTGCCGAAACATTGTTCTTCGACTACCATCGTCAATATGGCGTGGAAATCCGCGTAGCGCGCATCTTCAATACTTACGGGCCGCGCATGCAGACCAATGACGGCCGCGTCGTCTCCAATTTCATCGTTCAGGCGCTTCAAAACGAGCCGATCACCATCTTCGGCAACGGCACGCAAACGCGCTCCTTCTGCTATGTAGACGATCTGATTGAGGGCTTCATCCGCCTGATGGGGGCGCCGGCTGGCGTTACGGGTCCGATCAATCTCGGTAACCCAGGAGAATTCCAGGTCCGTGAATTGGCAGAAATGGTGATCGAAATGACCGGATCGAAGTCCGGCATCGTCTTCAAGGACCTGCCGGTTGACGATCCGACACAGCGCAAGCCGGATATCAGCCGCGCAACGCAACAACTGGGCTGGCAGCCGAAGGTGAACCTTCGTGAGGGGCTTGAGAGAACGATTGCTTATTTCGAGTGGAAGCTCTCTGGCGGCGTCAAGAGCACGCTTGGCGTCCAGTCCTCGCGAACGGCCTACACCAATCTGCCTACCCCGGCCGTCGGCCTTCCCGTTCAGGAAGCCGTATCAATCGGGCCGTGAACAGCAACGTCGATCATTGCAAGTCGAAGCTCGTGTTCTTTCGATGGGATGGTGCCGGAAACATGAATGTGCATAGCATACGAAAAGGAGCCGCCCCTGCGGGTGCAACACAGCGGTTGGGGCCCATCGTCTTTGCGGTCGATGCGGCCTACGCCGTTCCCTTGGCGACCGCCCTTAGATCGGTCGCCGAGAATAACCGAAGCGCATGGCCCCTGAATATCCATGTCGTTCATGAGGGAATAGGCGAAGAAACAAAGCAACTGATCTTTGATTCTCTGCCCGCAAATTCTGCAGTCATTCAGTGGCATCCCATCGCCACATTGTCCTTCGCAAGCGGATTTTCCACTCGCCCTGGCGTTTCGAGGATGACCTTCGCGAGGCTCCTTTTGCCGCAGTTCCTTCCGCAGACCTGCAATCGGGTTCTGTATCTGGATGGCGACATCCTGGTCCTGACTGCGCTTGAACAGTTGTGGAATACTGACCTCGGCGAGGCAGTGATCGGCGCTGTACCGGACTACTGGCTGGACAATGTGGTGCGCAATGGACCAGGTGCAACCGGCGGCCCTCGCGTCGAACGTTATTTTAACGCCGGCATTCTTCTTATCGACCTTGAAAAATGGCGAAACGAGCGAATATCGGAACGATCTCTGGACTATCTCGACCGCTTTCCGACGACGGAATATTCGGATCAGGACGCTCTTAACTTTGCCTGCGACGGAAAGTGGAAGATCCTGGACCGCGCCTGGAATTTTCAGTTCGAGCCAACGCAGGCGATCGCCCGCATCGCGCTCGAGCAGAAGCTCGCGATCGTTCATTTCGTGACCAACGTGAAGCCCTGGAAATCAGGAAGCTTGAGCCCGAACATCGCCTTCTACGATACGTTTCGGTCCCGGACCCGTTTTGCGCTTACCCGGTGGGCGCGCGTCCAGAGTGGCCTGAAGCGCGCAGGCTCGCGGCTGCTTGCCCGATCCTCCTTGTTGAGAGCAGCATGGTCCTGCACGAAATCGACTATGCGGGCACACGCATCGACGTCGCGCCAGTGAATCGGGGAGCGAAGAACGCGTAAGAGCGAAACGAAGCCGAGTTCGGGTTCGGTGAAATGCTCCGAACGAAACGATTGCCTGCGGAGGAACAAGGTTGCACAGCGTTGATGTCGTCATTCCCTGCTACAACTACGCTCATTTCCTTGAGGAATGTGTTGGAAGTGTTCTTTCACAAGCAGGCGTCGATGTGCGCGTGCTTATTCTGGATGACTGCTCGCCAGACAATACGCCGGAAGTCGGAATGGCTCTGGCATCCCGGGACAAACGGGTCACCTATCGGCGGCACACGGCAAACAAGGGCCATATCGCCACCTATAACGGGGGAATCGAGTGGGCGGGCGGCGACTTATTCCTGCTTCTCTCTGCGGATGATTATCTCTTGCCGGGCGCGCTGGGGCGCGCTTCCGAGCTGATGCGCAATCATCCGCAGGTGGGGTTTACGTTCGGGAACGCGCTCATAGCTGAGCCGAGTGGCGTCAGTAAGCGCGTCGATCCTCTCGGCGACAATGGTGTGCCTCCCATGCAGGTATTGTCCGGTCCRCAATTCATACGGTTGAGTGGAGCAAACAACCTGGTTCCCACACCGACGGCCGTCGTGAGAACGACGCTGCAAAAGCAGGTCGGCGGCTATAATAAGGAACTGCCGCATGCCGGTGATATGGAGATGTGGCTGCGGCTCGCATCACATGCTGGGGTCGGCTACATCAACGAAGACCAGGCCGTATACCGCAGACATGCTTCGAACATGTCGCTACAATACTATGGACAAAGTATCCTTCCTGACCTTCGGCAAAGAAAACAGGCTTTCGATATTCTGTTTTGCCAAGGCGCGGAAAGCCTCAGGAACGATGAGAAACTAAGACGTTTTCTTGCCAGGGATCTCGGGAAAGAGGCGGTTCGGCTGGCCGGCATGGCATTCAATAATTTCGATGTTCCCACAGCCGTGGCTATTCAGCGCTTTGCTCTCGAGGTTTCTCCCGAGGTGCGAAATTCATTGCCCTGGATCAAGTTGGTCTGCAAGCAAACAATCGGCCCAAGGTACTGGTGCGCCTTGAATTCTATCCGGCGACGAGTTGCAGGATGAATAGGCAGGAACGGGCTAGGTTAGTTCATCCCCAAGTACGCGCAAACAACAGTCGGGCGGTTCAGCGCTCGATCGCGCTACTCATGCCAAGATTGCGGGAGACGTGGTGGAGGGGGCCCCGATATCAAAAGACCCGGTGACGCATTCGCGCCACCGGGGTGATTTGAGCAAGACTGTGGTTCCAAGATACGAAAACAACGATTAGTATAACGCCTTATTCACACTCATGCCGAAATACTGGTCTGGCACAGGTCGTTGAGCTTGAACACGACTTCCGTCCTATTCGTTGCTTTGACCTTTTTCATAATATTGCGAACATGCACCTTTACCGTGCTTTCTCGCAGATTAAGCTCATAAGCGATAATTTTGTTCGCCTTGCCGCGTCGGAGCGCCTCCACGACTTCAACCTGACGATCCGTGAATATGCCGGCGAGCGGGCGGGCGGTCGAATTGCTCGAGTCCAGCAAGTGACGCACGGCGAACAGGGCGCTTGCAGGCACAAAAATTCCTCCTGCCACTGACAGCGCGATCAGCTCCATACATACACTGACGCTGACTGAGGCGGGTATGAACCCTTTGGCTCCGTACTCAAGCGCCCTAACGATTTGGCCGAAATCATCGCTATCAGCCAGTACGATGAGTGGCGTCGATGCGAATTCCGACGAAAGATTCCGGATTTGCTCCGAAATGGCCGGTTCATCGATCTTTTTGCCGCCGACATTCAAGAGGATTGCCGAAAGCGGAGGATATTCGTCGCGCTTCTGCTTCCACTCCTCAATTGATCCAAAAGCCAGAATCTGCAAATCCGCCTTTTGGGCAGCCATGCATTGGGCCAAGCATTGCCGATCGAGTTCACGATTATCGAGAATGACAAGCGAATGCGTTTGTCTTGCCGATACAGCAAGTGTGTTGGAGTTATTTTCTATCCTAAGGGGAAGGGCTACGTTCTCCTGCCTAAGGTCCAAATTCGGTATAAGTGCTGAATTCACAGCTTCACCTCCCCCTAACACGTTACGCTCAACTACAGCCCGAGTACCAACCCCTCTCAATACGGGGGTTTAGGAAACTCTAAAGTAGGAATCGAATACCACAATTCGCGGAACGTTACAGTAGCTAATATAGGCTAAGTAGCGCACAACTTCCATCTCAATTCGGAAATTGAAAGATAAATCTGAAGTAGTCTTGAGTGTTACTAGATAGATTGCAGAATAAACTTCATCGTTACACCGTGGCTTGCGACGGACCACTAAATGCATGGAAACAATCGCAGTCTCCGGCGTAGGACCGGCAACGGATGCGGTAGGTGAGTCCGCCACCAGCGTTGGTCGATGCATGAACATGGGCGTAAGTCATCATAAGTAGATACGCCTTTAGGTGAATAACCTTAAACGTTTTGTTTCTTTACTCAGATGCAGAAAACAATTCTCTTTGGGGTGTAGAAAAATATTGGTCCTGTCGGTGTGAAATCTTGGGCGCAATCAAGCGATTGTTTGTTTCAACTGAAAGTCGGGGCTTGTTCAGGAGTAGGGATTTTGCAGGGATGATTGCATCAAACGTCAAGCTGGATGACAGCAGCGTCATCCATCATCGAGATCTTGTGAATCTATACGGCTGCACGATCGGCGCAGGAACGCGCATCGGCACCTTCGTCGAGATTCAGAAGAACGTCATCGTCGGAAAAGACTGCAAGATCTCCAGCCATTCCTTCCTCTGTGAGGGCGTGACGCTGGAAGACGGCGTGTTCATAGGCCACGGGGTCATGTTTACGAACGACACATACCCGCGCGCCGTCAATCCGGATGGCAGCCTGCAGACGGAGACCGACTGGGTCCTCATCCCTACCCTGGTCAAGCGCCACGCGTCGATCGGCAGCAACGCCACCATTCTGCCTGGCGTGATCATCGGAGAAGCCGCACAGGTCGGCGCCGGCGCGGTTGTAACCAAGGATGTGCCCGACGGCGCCATTGTTGTCGGCGTTCCGGCCAGGATCATCGGTCGCGTTCATGACCGATCAGTCAACATGCAAGCGTTGGGAGAAGTGCAATGATCGGTATCGCCGTTGTTGGGTATGGGTACTGGGGTCCGAATCTGGTTCGTAACATCTCGGAAGCGGCCGGCGCGCAGCTCATTTCAGTCTGTGATCTCAATGTCGAACGGTTGGCGGCTGTCAAAAGCCGCTACCCCGCAGTGACGATCACCGATGATTTCGAGGAAGTCCTGCGCGATCCGAGAGTGGACGCCATCGCTATCGCGACGCCGGTCTTCACCCATTTCAAGCTCGCAATGCAGGCTATGATGGCCGGAAAGCATGTCTTCGTCGAAAAGCCGATGGCTTCGACGACGGAGGAAGCCTCGCGGATGGTCGAAGAAGCCGCGCGCAGACGCCTCGTGCTGGCCGTGGATCATACTTTCGTCCATACCGGCGCCGTCCGCAAGATGCGCGAACTGGTCGAAAGCGGCCTCGGCGACATGTATTACTACGACTCGGTTCGGGTCAATCTGGGGCTCTTCCAGCACGATGTCAGCGTCATCTGGGACCTCGCGGTGCATGATCTCTCCATCCTGGACCATGTTGTGCAGGAAAGGCCGGTAGCCGTTTCTGCGACGGGCATGAGCCATGTGCTCGGCGAGCCGGAGAACATCGCCTATCTGACGCTTTTCTTCGAGAGCAAGCTCATCGCACATATCCACGTCAATTGGCTGGCCCCGGTCAAGGTGCGCCGCACGCTGATCGGCGGCAGCAGCAAGATGATCGTCTATGACGATCTGGAGCCCAGCGAAAAGATCAAGGTCTATGACAAGGGCATCACCATGTGCCCCAATTCCGATGCATATGGCGAGAAGGTGCATCAGATGATGGTCGGCTACCGCAGCGGCGACATGTGGGCGCCCAAGCTCGATATGACCGAGGCGTTGAAACGCGAACTGGATCAGTTCGTCGATTGCATCGAGCAAAATTCGCGGCCCATTACGGATGGCCATGCCGGGCTGCGGGTGGTTCGCATCCTTGAAGCCGCAAGCCGATCGCTCGCCCAGCGCGGTCGTATCATCGAGCTTGAAGAGGCGAGGCGCATTGCATGATCCCGTTCCTGGACCTCAAGGCACAATATCAATCCATCAAGAGCGAAATCGACGCCGCCGTGCTCGGTGTCCTGGCCTCGGGGCAATACATATTGGGCGAGGAGGTCGCTCGCCTCGAGCAGGAATTCGCGGACTATTGCAACGTCAAACATGCGATAGCCGTCAACACCGGGACGAGTGCCCTGCATCTGTCGCTTCTCGCGGCAGGCGTGGGCCCCGGCGATGAAGTCATCACCGTGCCATTTACCTTCGTCGCGACCGTATCGGCGATCTGCTACGCAGGCGCGCGGCCGGTATTCGTCGATGTCGAGCCGGTGACGCTCACGATGGATCCATCTCAACTCGAGGCAAAGATTACACCCCGAACCAAGGCCATTGTTCCCGTCCATCTCTACGGTCAGATGGCTGACATGGACGCGATCAAGGCGATTGCCGACCATCACGGTATAGCGGTCATCGAGGACGCCTGCCAGGCGCACGGAGCGCAATACAAAGGCGCGCGCGCCGGCAGCATCGGCACATCAGGCTGCTTCAGCTTCTATCCCGGCAAAAATCTCGGCGCCTGCGGCGAGGGGGGTATGGTCGTCACGAACAGCGACGATCAGGCCAAGACGATGCGCATGCTGCGCGACTGGGGCCAGGAACAGCGCTATCACCATCTGCTGAAGGGCTTCAACTACCGCATGGATGCCATTCAGGGCGCGATCCTGCGCATCAAGCTCCGGCATCTCGAAGCCTGGACCGAAGCGCGGCGCGCCCATGGACGCCGCTACTCGTTGCTGCTTGGCGGTTCGGCGAACCTCAGGACGCCTGTTGAAATCACCGACCGGCGCCACGTCTATCACGTCTATGCCATCAGAAGCCGCGATCGCGACCAGCTTCAGCGCGTATTGAGCGAAGAGGGCATTCAGTCCGGGCTACACTATCCGATCCCGGTTCATCTGCAGAAGGCCCATGCCGACCTTGGTTACAAGGCCGGCGATTTCCCAATCTCGGAAGCTGCCGCACGGGAGGTCCTCTCGCTGCCGATCTATCCCGAGATGCCGGCGTGGCACGTCGACCAGGTGGCCGCCGCGCTGGAGAACACCTATGTCAGCTAATCGTGCGGGCGAGGCCCGGATCGTGCAGGCGGTCCATGGCCGTCATGAAAGGCCGGCGGACCCTGCCTACCAGGCCGGGCTGGCCGAAGAACTCAGGCAGTCATACGGGCGCGCTGGCCTGATTGAACTCTACGGTCGTTTCGCGACCGGTGACGGTGTCATCGATACTCTGATGCGAAAAGCCATCTGGCAAGCCATCGCGCGGAGCTGTGGCACAGGATTGCAGGTTGCAGGCGGTGCCGGTTTCAAACATCCCGAGACGTTCGACATCGGCAATGGGGTGTTCATCGGGGCTCAGGCCTATATCCAGGGTCGCTTCGACGGCCGATGCAAGATCGGCGACAATGTCTGGATCGGGCCGATGGCCTATTTCGACGCTCGCGATCTCGTGATCGAGGATTCTGTCGGGTGGGGACCTGGCGCCAAGGTGCTTGGCTCGACCCACACGGCACTGCCCTTGGATGTGCCGATCATTCGCACGGATCTTGAAATCAGGCCGGTACGAATCTGTGCAGAGGCCGATATCGGAACGAATGCGACCATTCTTCCCGGCGTGACCATCGGGAAGGGGGCGATCGTTGGAGCGGGGGCAGTTGTCGTTTCCGACGTCGAGCCGTACTCAGTCGCCGCAGGTGTCCCTGCAAAATTCATACGTTGGCGTTCGGATAATGATCCGATGACGAACATGTTGCGTGAGGGAAGATCATGAGAGACAAACGGGTGCTCATTACCGGCGGTGCCGGTCTGATCGGCTCGCATATTGCTGATCTTGTCGCATTGGAAAGACCTCGCGAGATCATCGTCCTCGACAATTTCGTGCGCGGGCGCCGGGACAATCTCAGCTCGGCAATATCAAGCGCGCCTCTTAAGATCATCGACGGAGATATCCGCGACAGAGCGCTTCTGGCAAAAGTCTTCGAAGGCGTCGACATCGTCTTCCATCAGGCCGCCATCCGCATCACGCAATGCGCCGAAGAGCCACGGCTGGCTTTCGATGTCCTTGCGGAGGGCACGTTCAACGTTCTCGAAGCCGCCGTCAAGGCGGGCGTATCGAAGGTAGTTGCTGCCTCTTCCGCCTCCGTTCTGGGGCTTGCCGAGAATTTTCCAACGGCCGAAGAGCATCATCCGTACAATAACCGGACGATCTACGGCGCGGCGAAAACATTCAACGAGGGGCTGATGCGTAGCTTTGCGGAGATGTACGGCCTGCGCTATGTCGCGCTCCGTTACTTCAACGTCTATGGGCCGCGCATGGACGTTTACGGCGCCTATACGGAAGTTCTGATCCGTTGGATGGAACGCCTGATGGCCGGGATGCCGCCCCTCATCTATGGGGATGGTAGCCAGACGATGGACTTCGTCGATGCACGCGACATCGCCCGCGCAAACATTCTGGCCGCCAAAAGCGATGTCACGGACGAAGTGTTCAACGTCGCGAGCGGCAAGGAAATAAGCCTGCTGGAACTGGCGAAGATGCTGAGCGACATTATGGGTTCCTCACTCGAACCGCAGCACAAAGAGGCCCGCACGGTCAACGGTGTGACCCGTCGCCTTGCCGATATCAGCAAGGCCGAACGGCTACTCGGCTTCAAGGCGGAGATCTCTATGGAGCAAGGGCTTCGTGATCTCGTTGCCTGGTGGCAAATGCAGACAAACGCAGGGGGGGCGGCTGCATGAGCTCATCTCAATCCACAATTCCGGTCGCCAAACCCGTCCTCGGGGAGGAAGAGGCTGAGGCTGCGCGCCGCGTTATTCTGTCGGGATGGGTGACGCAAGGGCCGGAAGTCGCGGCTTTCGAGCGTGAATTCGCTGCCTTTGTGGGCGCCGCGCATGCTTGCGCCATGTCCAATTGCACGACCGCGTTGCATCTGGCCCTGAAGGCGGTCGGCGTATCCGCCGGTGATGAAGTCGTCACGGTCAGCCATTCTTTCATCGCGACCGCAAACGCGGTTCGCTACTGCGATGCGGTGCCTGTTTTCGTCGATATTGAAGAAGATGGTTACAACATCGAAGCCAGTCTGATCGAAAGGGCAATCACGCCTCGCACCAGGGCAATTCTCTGCGTGCATCAACTCGGCATGCCTTGCGATCTCCGCGCCATCGTGGAGATCGGCAAGCGCCATCAGATACCGGTCATCGAGGATGCAGCCTGTGCGACGGGAAGCGAAATCCTGTGGGACGGCCGTTGGGAAAAGATCGGCAAAGCGCATGGCGACATTGCCTGCTTCTCCTTCCACCCCAGGAAGGTCGTCACGACAGGCGATGGCGGCATGTTGACGACGGCCAATCCCGAATATGACCGGAAGTTCCGGCTCTGGCGCCAGCATGGCATGAGCGTCACCGATGCCGTTCGTCACGACTCGAAACAGGTCATCTTCGAAGACTATGACGAGTTGGGTTACAATTACCGGATGACCGATCTTCAGGCGGCCGTCGGACGCGAGCAGTTGCGGCGGCTGCCGGAGTTGGTTGCCCAGCGCCGGCTGCTTGCCGAGCAATATTGCGAACGTCTGTCGACGATTGCCGGGCTTTCTCTGCCGACCGAGCCGCGCTGGGCTCGCAGCAACTGGCAGAGCTTCTGTGTGAGACTGGCCGATACGATCGACCAGCGCGCCGTCATGCAGACCCTGCTCGATCAGGGGATCTCGACCCGGCGCGGGGTGATGAACATTCATCTGGAGAAAGCATATTCTGGTGAGAGCTCCCACCGCGCTGCCACGAGCCTGATGCGAAGCGTATCTGCGCAACAGCAAACGATAATCCTGCCGCTTTATGCCCAGATGACCTTGTCTGACATGGACCGGGTTGTTGAGGCACTTCGCGCAGCCCTTGCGGAAGCGACCGTCGGAGCCTCCAGCGTGCAACGTGCCATGGATGTCGCTGTCGCCTGAACCCGCATTTGCCTGACGTAGCAATTTGCATAACGAAACAATGCGCGTATCTCCGGATGCGCGCATTGTTCGTCATGCTGATTTCGTGATCCATCCGCGGATGGTTGCTGGCACGGACTCCGGCGGAAGCAGGTCGATCAGCATGCGCAGCGAATAGAGCCCGCACAGAGCGACGGCGACGAAGCCAATCACCGTCGCCGGCCACAGCGGCAAAATCGAGAACATCAGGAATACCAGTCCCGATGCGGGCAAGAAAAGCAGCGCGTGTCTGCGATTGGCGGCGGACCAGCGAAAACCGGTCAGCTTCCGCACGATCACATAGATCAGGATGCTGTGCCAGACATAGAGGCCAAAAAACGCCATACCGGCTCCTTGCGTACCGAGCAGCGATACGAAGAGCCAGGCAAGCCCCACATGCACGACCGCCGCCGCAACCTCCGTCCAGAAGAAAATCGCCTGGGTACGCTTCGCCACGACGATGAAACCCATCGGCCAGGAAATAATCCGCAGCATCATTCCAAGGCAGATCCAGCGCAGAAGATCGACTGCCCCATGAAATTCCGCCGAATAGAACAGGCTCATCATGAGCGGTGCAAGCGTCAAGGTGCCGAGCAGGCCGGGGCCAGCGAGCAGCATGCTGATTTCCGCCTGTTCATTGACCAGCCGATTGCATTCGGCATTGTTCTCGGCTGCCGCAGTCAGGCGCGGATAAAAATCCGTCCCCATCGCCTGCAGGATGAAGCCGGCATAAAGACCGCCAAGGCCCCAGGCCGCCTGGTACAATCCAGCCGCCATGACGCCGCCCTCCTTCAGCACGATGAGGCGGATGGCGTAAGCTGCGCCGAAGGTCAGAAGCCCGCTTGCCATGAAGACGAAGCCGAGCCTGAGCAGTGCGGACACTTCCCGACCGAACTGGCGCGTGGGCATTGGCGAGGGATGCGGGCAGATCCGCCGGCTGTACCACCAGGTCGGGAGGATTGAGGCAGCCGCAATCACCACGAGGGACGGTGCGATCGCCTGCAGGCCGAACAGATAGATCAGCGGGATGCTGACAGCCGTGCCGATAAGCCCGGCGAGCACGTTGATACGGGCAAGATCGGCAATGCCGCGCAGGCCCTGGATCAATGCAGTCTGCCCTGCAGAGACCAGTCGAAAGAAGATTGCCAGCGACAGCAATGCAATGCCACCGGCATGCTGGTAGTCGCCGAAAGTGAAATTTGAGACCGGGAATGCCAACGCGGCAAGAAGGAGCGCACCAAATAATCCGAGCACTATCGATATGCGTCTCAGCACTGTTGCTGATCGTGCGATCGTTTCTGCGTCATCGGTGCCCGCAGCTTCGGCAATCTGGCGCACGCCACTGCTGCCCACGCCAAGCCCGGCAATCGCCTGGGCGATATCGAGGATTGACCCGTAAAGGCCCATCAGTCCCACGCCTTCCGGCCCGAGCAGAACAGCCATGGCTTTGTTTCTGATAATGCTGAGTGCGACGTTGACGAGCGAAGAGCCGCCCATCAGCATCGTCGATTTTAGGATCTGGGTGTAGGTCGGGCTGCTGGGTGGGGTCATGCGCAACGTCATCGAATGCCCATGTCCGCTATCCCGTGCTGGCCTTCAATCGCACGCGGGGTCGATTGCAGCACGTGCTTTTCGCGTATCACCGGCTTGCCTGACTGATATGTGCCTCTGTCTGAACAGGAAGTGCAGCGGCGTCTTCGGACGGCGTATCCGTGATACGGGGCTGGGTTACCCTGACCACGTCGCCCGGCGCCAGTTCCGTCGTTTCGGAGGCTTGGAATTGATTGACCTGTCCCTTGTCCCGCCGGCTCAAGATGAAGGTCAGCGGGAGTTCTTCATCGCGGTTATTCTCGTTGGTGCCGGTCGACAGTTCTCCGAGAAGCAGTKGTTGCGTGGTGTCGCGCTTCAATTTGAGCTGGTCGAGATTGGCCTTTTCCGCCTGCACTTCGGAAGCGATCTCGCTCCGGCGAGTGTCGGAAAGTCCCTCGAGATTGCGCGTCGTCTCGTTGATCGCCTGGCGGCCCCGCATGATGGCCGTCACGAGGTCGAGCCGGTCGGAGCGATAGGTGGTGAGCAATCGTTCCAGATCCATCTGGCGTGAAGTGATCGTGAGGCCCTTCTGGACCAGCGTCTTCACGCTCGTCAGTTGCTCTTCGACCGAATGGATATTGTCATCCGAGCCTTTCAGCTTTTCTTCCAGTGTATCGATTTCCGCCGTCAAGAGATTGCGCAATTCGGCGAGAGCCACCGACTGCTTGTCCAGCGCGTTTGCACGAGCCTGAAAAATGACCCGCTCCTCCTGGTAGAGACTCTCGGCATATTGCCGATCGGCAGCCGGCGGCTGATCGAAGACGATCTCCTTCGCGCCGGCCATCTCCGCTTGCAGCCGCGCGAGCTTTGCCGAACTGCGTAGCAGCGAATGGTCGATTTCCCGCAAGTCGCCGACAAGAGTGATCGTCTGCGATCGCTGCTGTGCCGGCGCCCGCAACGGGCCGCCGCTCATGGCCAGGGATTGCAGGACGCTGAGGCCGGAGTGAAACTTATATTCTCCCGGCGCCATCACGTCTCCGACGACGTAAATGGACGGATAGTCGAGAACGTCGATCGTCACCGCAGGTGCCTGGGCCAAACCCATCTTTGCCTGAAGGCGCTTGGCAATCTCGTTGGTGAGGCTCGTATTGTCCAGTCCAACCGGCTGCGGCCCCAGAAAGGGCAGGGAGACTTCACCGGCATCTGAGACCGTATATTCGCCGCCGATCGCATCCCATCGCTCAAACTGGCCCTTGGACGGCATCCATTGGACGACCGTCAGGCGGATTTTCGTTTGCGGAGCCAAAGGCGCGCTATCGGCGAGAGCCGGCGACACGGCTCCGGCAAGAAAGACGAGTGCGCTGATGACAAACGTGGCGCGAAAGAACGGGTGAGGGGCACGGTGCGATAGATTCATTACATGTCTCGCCTTCAAAGCATCCTTCAACGGACGCTGGTCCAATGCCTTGAGCGCTGTTCGAACGCCGGACGCCAAGCCCGAAACCAGATCGCTAGTGTGCAGTCTGGCGAAGCCTTGAGGAAGGTGGAGGTCGGTTACTTTGCCTAATCACAATTGATGAGGTGGGGAGGGTGCTTAAGCCCAAATCGAGCAGAAACACATATCTTCGGCGCGACAGAGGGAGTCCCCTCGGGCGCGCTAGCCTCGAAGAACCGCAATCCCCCGCGGCAGAGCCTTTATGCTCGCATCGCCAAATTTTGCCGGACGACGATATTGACCGGCGGCGTCGCCTTTCGTTCGACAACTCGAAGCAGCGCCGGCGGTGCTGCACAAGGCCCTTCTCGTGCCAGATCTTGACGAGTGAATACGCCGCCATCTCAGCCGCCTAGGCGGCTTCAAGCCTTGCACAGCAAGCGGCGAATCTTGGCGCGTCTTATCGATCAGGTGGGCGTCCAACACGGCCGGTTGCCCAAAGGATGCCGCCTGTAGAGCGAAAGGCGTAGCATATACTCTCTCATTTTTCGACTACAATTCAGGGCCGCGTATCGAGCGGTCCTCATAGATTCGATCCTGATAATCTCGCGGGAGGTGCCTGCCATGTATCGCAACGCTCGTCGGTGGACCTCGCGCTCACTCCTGGTGGATTCGTTGATTCCCGCATGGCTGACCGTCGGCGGCAAGGGAAAGCCGCGCAAGCCTGCAGAAAGGCACGAGGACGGTGCTCAACTTGCGGCATCCGTGCAAACTGCGGATGGAAACAAGTATGGTGCCCTTGTCGACAATCCCCACAACAACGCGGCGCTCAACGAGCATGACTCTGAACATAGAGTGAGCGTGATCGACGACCCGGACGGTCGGGCCAATATCACCCGCGTATCGCCGCCCTTGCCCGACGCTTTCGCAACAAATCGCGAGATGGGGCTGCGAGGCGGTGACACTGCCGCGTCTGTGTTGCCCGCCCATACGCCTGGTTTTGGAGGTTTCGGGCGGAATGCGAACGGAGTTGCATTCGGGGCTCAATCGTCCCCTTATCGCACCTACGCTGGAATGAGCCTCATAGGCGATGATCCTTTGGCTCCGTATCTGCCGCAAAGCCCTGCACCGACAGTTTCGGGKCAAGGTTCTGCTGCGGTGACGGGCGAGCGTGCGCACTCGGGCAAGGTCGTCATTCTCGAATCGACGCCGTCGGCGCAGTCGACCGGGCAGCATGCTGGAGCAAATGCGCTGGCGGTTGGCATGCCCTTTGGTGTGTGCGGGTGCGGCTATTATACGTCCCCCACACGGATTCTCGATTGGGCCCATGGCGGCGCCTTGCTTCAGCAAGATGGTCAGTTGCCGGGAACAAGGCTGACCGAAGGGCCGGACTATGTGGCGACGATCAAGAAGGCCATCGGCGCCTCGGTCAGTGATCCGCTTCTCGATCGCAACTTGTCCCCTCTCTCGGGCTGGCGCGGGACCGCAACGTGGACGGATTCGACGATCTTGAACGGATCGTTGCCCGGTGGCGGAGAGACCGGAAAGGGCACCACCACGAAGGGTGTTGGTACCCTGTCCGGCTCGGTGACGACGCCACCCTCTACGCAGCCTTCTACACAGCGGTCGCTGACAACGCAAAATCTGGCGGCCGCTGCGGCGGCGGCCAGCAACGCGATCGTGCTGGAAAACCAGAAGCAGGGTAATCCGGAGAGCGAGTGGGGCATCGACGGTGCCGGCAGCACCAACATCGAAGGGTTTGCGACCGACATCAGCGTCGACAACGGCAAGACGGTCAGCTTCAAGATCAATACCAATTCCACAAACTACCGGATCGACATCTATCGGCTCGGCTATTATGGCGGCATGGGCGCCCGCAAGGTCGCGACCATGCAGCATACCGGGTTGYAGACGCAGCCCAACCCGTTGCGTAATGCCACAACCGGCACGGTGGATGCCGGCAACTGGGCAGTCTCGGCGTCGTGGACGGTACCTGATGATGCGGTCTCTGGCGTCTACATCGCCAAGCTCGTGCGTCAGGATGGCACCTCTGGTGAAAATCAGATCCCGTTCATCGTGCGGGATGATGCCAGCCAGAGCGACATCGTCTTCCAGACCGCAGACGAGACCTGGCAAGCTTACAACGGCTGGGGTGGCGCAAACCTCTATGGAGGCAACGGCCCGGCGACGGGGCAGGGTGCTGGCCGCGCCTATGCGGTCAGCTACAACAGACCGATTGCGACCCGCGGTGGGGTCGGCACCTATGCCGGTCCGCAGGATTACCTGTTCGGCGCCGAATATGCGGGCATCTACTGGCTGGAACAGAACGGTTATGACGTCTCCTATATGTCGGGCGTCGACGCCGACCGCTACGGCAGCCTGTTGCTCAATCACAAAACCTATATCGATGCGGGGCACGACGAATACTGGTCCGGTCAACAGCGAACCAATGTGGAAGCCGCGCGCGATGCGGGCGTCAACCTCATGTTCTGGAGCGGTAACGAGGTCTATTGGCGTACCCGTTGGGGCAATGCCTATAGCGCCGACGGTACGCCCTATCGCACCCTGATCACCTACAAGGAGACCTGGGGACCGCCCGGTACCAGCCTCGATCCTTCAAACGAATGGACAGGCACCTTCCGCGACCCGCGCCTCAGCCCGCCTGCCATCGGCGGCGGAAACCCGGAAAACTCACTGACCGGACAGTTGTTCAAGGTCGACGATGTCGGCAACAATCTCGCCGCGATCACGGTCGGATATGACGACGCCAACCTGCGCTTCTGGCGCAATACGAGCGTCGCCAATCTTCAACCTGGCCAGACGGCAACGCTCACCAAGAACTATCTTGGCTACGAATGGGACGAAGCGTCCGATAACGGCTTCGATCCAGCTGGTCTTGTCAAGCTGTCGTCGACGACGCTTCCGGTCAGCACCTATTTGCTCGACTATGGAAATACGACCGGCGATGCGACCGCGACCCATAATCTGACGCTCTATCGTGCGCCGAGCGGTGCATTGGTGTTCGGCGCCGGTACGGTCTATTGGACATGGGGCCTGAGCAACAATCACGATAACGAGGCGACTGCGACCGATCCTCGCGTGCAGCAGGCAATGGTCAATCTGCTTGCCGACATGGGCATTCAGCCGGGGACACTGCAATCCGGGCTTACTGCCGGGACTGCTTCGTCAGACCATACTGCACCGACCTCGGTCATCACGGTACCCGCCACTGCGACCGTTGGATCCGCCGTGACGATTACCGGCACCGCTACCGATACGGGAGGCGGGGTCATCGCCGCGGTCGAAGTCTCGACCGACAACGGGGCGAGCTGGCATCCGGCGACGGGCGATGAGAACTGGACTTATACCTGGTCGCCGCAGACCGCGGGCACATACACCATCCGGTCCCGCGCAGTCGACGATAACGTCAACCTGGAAACACCCTCCGCGGGACGCACGGTCACCGTCAGCGGGCCGAGTTACACCTCTCTCTTCGGTTCGGCGACGCCAGCGGTCGTCAATACCAACGATACCTCAGCCGTTGAACTCGGCGTCAAATTCCAGACTTCCGTGGCAGGCACGATCACCGGCATTCGTTTTTACAAGGGCKACCTCGATACGGGTACGCATACGGGTTCTTTATGGTCGAACACCGGCACGAAGCTTGCGACCCTCACCTTCACGAACGAGACTGCCAGCGGCTGGCACGGGGGACGCGACGGAGAAGGGCGGGGTTGCCAATGGTTCGGGTGGCGTGGTTGCGAGCGGCAACGTGCTGACCAACGACACCGATCCGGATGCCGGTGACACCAAGACCGTCACGGCAGTGGTCTTTGGTGCGACATCAGGCACGCTCGGCTCGGCACTGAACGGCACCTATGGCAGTCTCGTTCTCAATGCATCTGGCGCCTATAGCTATGCGATCAACGAGAGCAATACCGCCGTGCAGGCGCTACGCCTGTCGACCAACACGCTGAGCGATGTCTTCAGCTATACGATGCGCGATAGCGCCGGGGCCACCGCCACGGCAAATCTGACCGTCACCATCCATGGCGCCAATGACGCGCCGGTGCTGGCCGTCCAGACGGCGACCCAGAACGCCGCCGTCGGTTCCGCCTTCTCCTATGTRCTGCCGACGACGACCTTCACCGATGTCGACAGCGGCGAGACGCTGGCCTACGCGGCAACGGCTGCCGACGGCACGGCATTGCCCGCCTGGCTGAGCTTTAACGCCTCGACGCGGACCTTCTCCGGCACGCCGACRRCRGGYGGCACTTAYGGYGTCAAGGTSACGGCGACAGACCTYGGSGGYCTTGCMGCCAACGAAASCTTCAACATCGCCGTGTCGGTTCCCGGCAACACGACGCCGACGGCGGTTGCCGATGCGGGGGATGCGACCGAGAAGGGTGGTGTCGCCAATGGTTCGGGTGGTGTGGTTGCCAGCGGCAACGTGCTGACCAACGACACCGATCCGGATTCCGGCGACACCAAGACGGTGAGTGCGGTCAACTTCGGCGCGACGTCSGGCACACTCGGCTCGGCGCTGAACGGCACCTATGGCAGTCTCGTTCTCAATGCATCTGGTGCCTATAGCTATGCGATCAACGAGAGCAATACCGCCGTGCAGGCGCTGCGGCAGTCGACCAATACACTGAACGATGTCTTCAGCTACACGATGCGCGATAGCGCCGGCACCACCGCCACGGCAAACCTCACCATCACCATCCACGGCGCCAATGACGCGCCCGTGCTCGCCGTCCAGACGGCGACCCAGAATGCCACCGTCGGCTCCGCCTTCTCCTTCGTGGTGCCGACGACGACCTTCACCGATGTCGACAGCGGCGAGACGCTGACCTATTCGGCAACGGCTGCCGACGGCAGCGCACTTCCCGCCTGGCTTGCCTTCAATGCCTCGACGCGCACCTTCTCCGGCACGCCGACGACAGCAGGCAGCTATGGCGTCAAGGTCACGGCAACCGATATCGGCGGCCTCTCGACCAACGAGACTTTCACTATCGCCGCCGCGGCGGGGCCATCGACGTACAGCCTGTTCTCCGCCTCCAGCACGCCGGCCCAGACGAACCTCAATGATGGCCAGCAGCTCGAGCTTGGCGTCAAGTTCACGTCGAACGTTGCCGGGGCTGTCACCGGCATCAGGTTCTATCGCAGCGCCAACGACAACGGTCAGAACGTCGTCGATCTGTGGAGCTCTACGGGCACCAAGCTCGGCACCGCCACCTTCACCACCACCACCGCGAGCGGCTGGCAAACGGTGAACTTCACAAACCCCGTCACAATCGCCGCCAACACAACCTATGTCGCGTCCTATCACACGACAGGCGCCTACGTGGCGACCGCCAATTTCTATACGACTGCCGTCACCAGTGGTCCGCTGACTGCTCCGGCAAGCGGCAACGGCGTTTACCGCTATGGCGGCTCCGCCACCGCAGGCATTTTCCCGAACGCCACTTTCAGCGCCACCAATTACTGGGCCGACGTGGTCTTTCGTCCCTCGAACGCAAACAACACGACGCCGACGGCGATTGCCGATGCGGGGGACGCGACGGAGAAGGGCGGGGTTGCCAATGGTTCGGGTGGCGTGGTTGCGAGCGGCAACGTGCTGACCAACGACACCGATCCGGATGCCGGTGACACCAAGACCGTCACGGCAGTGGTCTTTGGTGCGACATCAGGCACGCTC
>NZ_JBFTQY010000086.1:0-25821 GCF_056399245.1 Rhizobium sp. 01N447_2 | reverse complement strand
TCGATCACCTTCGGATGCTGGCCCATGCCGAGATAGTCGTTGGAGCACCAGACCGTGACTTCCTTTTGGCCATCCGCGGTGTAACGCGTCGCGCGGGGAAAATTGCCGCGGTGACGTTCGAGATCGGCAAAAACGCGGTAACGGCCCTCAGCATGAAGCCCGTCCAGCTCGTCTTTGAAAAACGCTTCGAAATCCATGTGCACGCTCCCTGTGTGATTCGAGCAGTACATTGCGGTGGTTGCGGCGTATTTGATCCTGATCAAGTTGGGTGAAAGCTGAGCACCAGCTGGCGAGCGCATCGGACCAGTCACGAGATGGCTGAAGAGGCTTCGACGAGCCGTCCGTCTTGAGACATGTCGGACCGATCGACGATCAAAGCCTCAC
This sequence comes from Rhizobium sp. 01N447_2, assembly GCF_056399245.1. Taxonomy (NCBI): domain Bacteria; kingdom Pseudomonadati; phylum Pseudomonadota; class Alphaproteobacteria; order Hyphomicrobiales; family Rhizobiaceae; genus Rhizobium; species Rhizobium sp. 01N447_2. The sequence continues at coordinate 25,437 of NZ_JBFTQY010000086.1, read as the reverse complement.
GATGGATATTCTGCCCGCTTTGGAAGAGATCATCGCTGCCGAATGAGCGCGGCCTCTGCCAGCCGTGTTTGACCTCCATCAAGGAAACGGCATCGCCTATTGAGTATGTCGGTTTGGCGGGTCGGGATTTTCCCGTGTCAAGGGGGGAACTTGACAGAGGCTCGCTCGGTTTGGGGCGCAACACCGAGCGAGCCTCCTCGCGTCAATTCACCCTCACCAACGAGCGCCAGCCGAAGCCGCGCCGCCAGGCGCGGCCGGCAGTGCCGCAAGCTTGAGAACTTCGGGCGTCCAAAATCTGCGAGATTGTCTGTTTGAGGCAAGCAGTGATTTCACAAAATCCCTGCGAGAAGCGGGCTGAACACCAGCGGGTGCCCATAAGATGCATTATCGCCGCATATGCTGCGATATCCGCAAATTGGTGTCCGCGGATGTGCGGATATTGTTGGGCGCTTTAAACAGCATGAGGCGCTGTCTCAGCCCACCTCGGTCCCGGTCAGCCGAGCGATCTGGAGCCGGTCACGATAGGCGCCGACACCCAGGCTTTCGACCAGGGTGCGAACAGCCTTTTGCTTCAGCTCCGACTCGACGTTGCCATCGAGTGTCACCTGGCCGTTCCTGACGGTTACCTGGACCTTCTGGGGCGTTATCCCCAAATCCGACCTCAGGCGCGTTCGGACCGCCAGCCTTATCGATTCATCTCCTTTTGGCAGCGGTGCCGTCTGGGCATCGATGATCAGGCCGAGGATGTCCCTGCGGCTGACAATCCCGACAAGGCGCCCGTCCTCGACGATAGGCAGCCGCTTGATCCGGTGCGCCTGGAGGCTTTCGGCGATATCCGACACCTCGCTGTCGGGGCTCGCCACGATTACATCTTGAGACATGACATCGGCGACACACCAGCCATTGCTGGAAATATATCGCTCAAGATCAATCTCGGATATGATTTCGGGTGCACGGGCGGCGCGGGGAGCGAAGCGGATCTCTCTCCGCAACAGCAGATCGCCCTCCGTAAGCAATCCGCAGACGCGGCCTTCGTCGTCAATGACAGGAAGGCCGCTGACGTTGTTTTGCATCATGACAGCGACGGCGTGGCGTATACCGACCGCTGGACCGATCGACACCACGTTAGTGGTCATTATGTCCTTCGCCTGCATTGTCCTGCCTCGTTCATAGGAATTGTTGCTGCGACGACGATAGGACGACCGCGTCGAGCCGCCATTGATCTCCGTCAAATAGTGCGATCTCTGTGAAGCAGCTCGCTCAGCTTCGCCTGCTCATCCGCTGTCAGCTTGCTGCCAGTCGGCTTGCTCGCCACATCCATCATCGCCTGGTCGCGCCTGCGCGCGCCGATCACCGGTACGATGGAGTGGATGATCGATGTCACGAGCGCCGGCACCAGCGCATAATGGCCGATCTCGATGATCATGGCGTCGCCTTTGCCTCCTGGCCCTCCTTCCATAGCCCCTGGGCTTTGAGCCTGTCGGCCACATCCTTCGGCAAGTAGGTCTCGTCATGCTTGGCAAGCACGGTATCGGCGATGAAGACGTTGGTGCCTGTGGCAAACATGCCCTCGGTGACGACGCCTTGCCCTTCGCGGAAGAGATCGGGCAAGATGCCGGTATATTTGACCATTACGGCATTGGCGCTGCCGTCGGTGACGGCAAATTCCACCGTCGAACCGGTGTCGCGCACGACGCTGCCCTCGCCGACCAGGCCGCCGAGGCGAATGCGGGTTTCCGGCGCTACCGGCGTCTTAGCCAGATCGGCCGGCATGTAGAAATAGGCGACCGACTGGCTGAAGGCGAACATCACCAACAGCACGGCGGCTGCAATGAAGCCCATGCCTCCTGCGATCACCACCAGGCGCTTCTGCTTGCGTGTCATTGCGTCGGTCCCTCCGTCGCGATACCGAGTTCTCTGGCAAGCGCCAGCAATTGCCTGCCGTGTTCGCTATCGGCTGGGGGATCGGCACATTCACGCTGGTCAATTACGACACTTTGCCGATCCCGTTTTGTTGGTTCAGCATGCCTCCCGCAGCAGGTCGACGCTATCGACGAGGACGACCTTGCCTCTGACTTCGACCCCCGCCGGGGCGAGCGCCGCAAACGCGCGGGAAAGGGCTTCCGGCGCCAGTCCCAGTTTGCCGGCCAGGATTCGCTTCCGGTAAGGAAGGCGGAACGTGACCCGCGAGGTGGTGGCCGAGGCGAGGCAGCGGCTCATAAGGTAGTTTGCCACCCGCTGCGCGGCTGTGAGCAACCGGTCTCCCGCAATACAATCCATCGCGCCGAGCAGGTGCCTGACCATGATGCGCATGACGTTCCGGTGTACGACCGGATGTTGGTCGGCGAACGCCTGCAAGTCCGCAAGCGCAAACAGCGCGACCTCGGCCCCGTCGGCGGACCGCGCGCTATAAGCGTAGGACCCGCCCCCCGCGAGTAGATACTCTCCAAAGGTGTCGCCCGGCTCGCACACGCAGATATCCGCCTCGCGCCCGGCGGATTCCGATTTTGAAAGTCGGACAAACCCGTTCATGACGCAGTAGACGAACGATGCCTGTTGGCCCTCGGCTATGATCTTCTCGTCAGCGGCGAAGGTTCGAACCTCAGCCGTTGCGGTGAATTGTTCCACAGTCGCCTGATCCAAACCAGCAAACAGGTCAGACTGCAGAAGTACAGAATTTTTCGCAAGCATCCATCTTCCTTTCGTGTTTGGACCCAGTGTGCGGTCAGGGTTCTCGTTGATCGGTTTCGTCCTCGGCGAGGATTCGCCAGGCGGCGCCTTGAAGGTCGTCATACTGGCCGCTCTTCAGCGACCAAAGGAATGCCAGGAGTCCTATTCCTCCCATCAGCAGCGCGATCGGTATGAGATAGATCAACATGTTCATGCGGCTTTGACCTCCGCACTCCTGCCGATCCCTCCTCGAATGCGCATATCTGGACGCTTGCCAAAGGCGTTCAGGCGCAGGGCGTTCGTCACGACGATGATCGAAGATGTCGACATTGCCACCGCCGCTATTAGCGGCGTCGCCAATCCGGCGATGGCGATCGGCACCGCCAGAACGTTGTAACCGATGGCGAGAGCGAAGTTCTGGCGGATCAGGCTGGCGGATCGTCGCGCAACGGCGATCGCTTCCGGAACAGCGTCAAGGCGATCGTTGAAGAAAACCAGGTCGGCCGCCTGTCTGCCGATATCGGAGGCCGTGGCCGGCGCCATCGAGACATGCGCGGCAGCAAGTGCCGGGGCGTCGTTGATACCGTCGCCAACCATGAGCACGCGACGACCTTCGCCATTCAGCCTCTGGCATTCCTCGACCTTCTGTTTCGGAGTCAGAGAGCCCAAAGCCCTGTCGATACCCAGGGCATGCGCCGTATTGTCGACGACGGTCTGCCTGTCGCCCGACACGATCAGCGTTTCAAGGCCAGCTGCATCGAGCCGGACGATGGCCTCGCAAGCACCCGGACGAAGCGTGTCATCGAAGAAGAAGCGGGCAAGATCGACGCCATTCTTCGACAGGACCACTTCCGAGAACGGACTGTCGGCGGTGCGGGGCACGACGCTGGTTCCGCAGGCAAACGCCGCGTTGCCCAATCGATAGACATCCGCTCCGTTCCTGGCTTCCAGTCCCCCGCCGGGGATTTCCGTGACGATGTCGAAGGACATGAGGTCGGTTTCGGTGTCCCGTAGCAGGGCCCGAGAAAGAGGATGCCGTGAATGCGCGGCCAATCCACGGGCGATTGCGGTGGCGCTCTCGTCCATGGCGTCCACTCTGACAAGGCGCGAACTGCCCATCGTCAAGGTGCCCGTCTTGTCAAAGGCCACGGTGTCGGTCTCGGCCAGTCTTTCGAGTGCTGAGCCGTCCTTCACCATGATCCCCTTCCGGAAAAGCTCCCCCGCGGCGACGACCTGGACCACGGGTACGGCAAGACCCAATGCGCATGGGCAGGTAATGATCAGCACCGCTACCGCGACCAGCATGGCCTGTTTCCAGTCTCCGCCCAGGAGGCCCCAGGCAAGGAAGGAGACCAGCGCCAGCAGATGCACGACCGGGGAATAGAGTGTCGCAGCGCGATCGGCGATCCTGCGATAGCGAGCTCTTCCGCCCTCGGCGGCTTCCATGAGGCCGATGATCTCCGAGAGAAGCGAATTCTTGGCAATTCTCGTCGCCCGCAACACGAGCGAGCCGGTCAGATTCATCGCCCCGGAACTCACTTCGCTGTTGCTGGCGACGGCGACGGGGCTGCTCTCACCGGTGACGATGGAGAGGTCCAGGTCGCTTTCTCCGCTTACGACTATGCCATCGACGGGAACCCGTTCGCCTGCGGCTATCGAGATTTCATCCCCCGCCGCGATCTCTTCTACCGCAATGTAGCGTCGCGACCCGTCCGGATTGATCAGCAATGCTCCGCGCGGCGCCAGCCTTGCGAGTCCGTTGATCGCCGCCCGAGCCTTTTCCCGCATAACATGATCGAGGGTTCTGCCGATCAGCAGGAAGAAGAGCAGCGAGACCGAAGCGTCGAACCACGCATGCTCGCCGTGATGGACGGTCTCCCACAATGAAACGGCATAGGAGAGCGTCACGGCGAGTGAGATCGGAACGTCCATGTTGGTGCGCCCGTGCCGGAGCGCATTCCAGGCCGATTTGAAGAAGAAGCGCCCCGCATAAACCAGCGCGGGCGCTGCTATCATCGCCGAGATCCAATGAAACATGTCGCGCGTCGCGGCATCTGCGCCCGACCAGACCGATACCGAGAGCAACATGATGTTGGCAGCCGCAAAACCGGAAACGCCGATCGCGAGGAGAAGCTGATTTCTGGTCTTGTCGTTCTCGGGAGCTGAGGGGGTGAAGAGATGCGCGCGATATCCGGCCGCGTTGATCGCTGCGAGGATCTTGGACGGATCGGTTGCGCCCGTCTCGGTCTCATCCTGGTAGACGCAGGTCACCCTTCGCGCCGTGAGATTGACTCGCGCTGTCTTGACGAAGGGAAGCGTCAACAACGCCCTTTCGATGGTCGAAATGCAGCCGCCGCAGTGGACGTCGGAAACGCTCAGGTCCAGCTGGCGCAATCCCTCGCCGAGCGGCTGGCTGGCAAGGCGGACCTCTTCGGCACTGAATGATGTCGCGCTGAGGGCAAGTACGCTTTCCGCGTCCATGGTACAGCAGGTCATTGGTCTAACTCCGCGGTATCGATGCGTTTTGCCTCATGCATGACGACCACGCCGCCGTTTCGCGAGATGGCCTCGACGATCCAGTCACCTTCGGCTAGATCATGCTCCGCTTCGAACCGCCCCGCGGCTGTCTTCCTGAGCGTAAGGAGGAAGTCCTCGTGGTCTCCGACGGGCCGTTTGAAATTCAGAACGACGTCGTCGACGATCGCAGGCGATCCGCTCTTGTCGTGAATGTCGTAGCGGATCTCGTGCCCCTTTATGGAGAGGTTGCCCTCGATGCCGGAAGCGGCCATTGCCTTCATCGCCGCCGCTTTGCGGTTGAACTCCTGACTGGCGACATAGGTGTTTTCCACGACCAGACCGCTCCAGCTGGAGGAGGCATAGAAGGCCATGGTGACGTTCACCGCGATCACCACGCCAAAGAATGCCGAGGTCGCAAGCAGCATATGCAGGCCTGTAAAACCTTGAGCGGAGGTCTTCATTTGATGTCTCCCGGTGCATTGAACGCCGCGCGGTAGGTTGCCCGATCGGCATGATCGGAATCTTCGATAACGAACAGAAATTCATTGATCGCCGCTCCGGTAGGCTTGCGCGTAACGAAGACCTTGAGCGTTGTGGCCGCGTCGGGTTCGGCATGGACTGTAAAGCTGCGAGCGTCTTCCTTGCCGAACTCGGGAATGCGCATCGTCGCCCCCTCCAGCCCGACCAGGCTTATGTTCACATCCCTCGGCGTCGGCACCATGTTCAGGACACGAAGCGTGTAGCCATTCCGCAGAGAGCCGTCGCTTTCCAGAACATATTGGGGGTTTCGGTCGTGAACGACGTTGAGTTCAAGGCGCTCCCGAAAGGTGAGATGGACGAGCATGGCCACGCCGACAGACGCCCAGGCGACTGCGTAAAACACGGTTCTCGGACGAAAGATGATACGCCAGTTGAAGTGCCGGATCGCCGGAACGAAGGTGCCATCCTCGTTTCGAACCCTGGATGGCTGGACGGCCGTTCGTCCTTCCTCCGTGGCAAGCGACATGTTGCCCGAGTATTCGCTCAGCGTGGCGTAGGCGATCAGGCCGCGAGGCTTTCCGAGCTTGTCCATGACACCGTCGCAGGCGTCGATGCAGAGCGCGCATGTGATGCACTCCATCTGCTGTCCGTCGCGAATGTCGATTCCCATCGGACACACCGCGACGCAGGCATTGCAATCCACGCAATCCCCGACCGATAGGCCATTGACTAAAGCCTTCTTGGCGTGACGCGACCGCTGCTCGCCCCGCCAGTCATTGTAGGTGACGACGAGAGAATTTTCGTCGAGCATCGCACCCTGGATGCGTGGCCATGGGCACATATAGGTGCACACCTGCTCTCGCATGAGACCGCCGAGCACATAGGTCGTCGCGGTAAGGATGGCGACGGTGGTGTAGGCGGCTGCAGGCGCGCGACCGGTGAACAGCGAAACAAGCAGGTTCGGCGCGTCGGCAAAATAAAAGATCCACGCTCCGCCCGTGACGACGCCGATCAGCAGCCAGATCGAATGTTTGACGACGCGCTTCCTCAGCTTGGCAAAGCTCATGGGACCAGCGTCAAGCTTCATTCGCGCGTTTCGATCGCCTTCGATCGCACGTTCGACGACGAGAAAAAGATCAACCCAGACTGTCTGCGGACAAGCGTAGCCGCACCATGCGCGGCCAACCGCGGAAGTGACGAGAAACAGCCCGAACCCTGCCATGACGAGGAGACCCGCTACATAATAAAATTCCTGAGGCCAGATTTCGATGAAGAAAAAGAAGAAGCGCCGTGAAGAAAGGTCGATGAGGATTGCCTGGTCAGGCGCGTAAGGACCGCGATCCCAGCGAATCCATGGCGCGAGATAGTAGATGCCGAGCGTAATCAGCATGACGATCCACTTGAACCGACGGAATCGTCCCTCCGCACGCTTGGGAAAAACCTTCTTCCGAGGTGCGTAGAGAGGCTGCCGGTTGCGACGGGCATTGACCGGCTCGACATTGAGCCGCTCGATGTTATCGGGATCTGGTGCAGTGTAGAGGTTCATGGGACCTATCCGATTTCACCCGCCCTTGTCCCATCTGCCGCGCATCCGTTCCTTGATGCAGATCAAGAGGCAAGGCCTTCCCGCGAAAGGAAAAGGCCACGCCCTGGAGAGAGGGCGTGGCCTGGAGGAGCTACGGGGGAACAACCACCGCTAGCGGCTTGTCTGCTCGTGGTCTTTGAGGCAGGTCAAACTGACGATCGAACTGCCGATCTTTGCCGGGTCGTCCTGATCGGAAGGGGGCGGCGTGGCCTTGGCGCGCGCCGACACACGCGATCGTATGATGGCGCGCGGCGTGCCATAGAGATCGAGGATCGGGTTGTGGCCGTGAGCTGCCATGGCTTTTCTCCTCACGTCCCGCCGCCAAGCGAATGCACGAAAATGGTAAGTTCCTTGACCGTCGTATCGCCGAGACGCCCTGCCCAGGCGGGCATGACGCCATGTTTGGGAGAAGCGACTTGACGAATGATCGCATCCTCGCCGCGTGCCTTCAGCCAGATCGCATCGGCGAGATCCGGCGCGCCCATTTCGGCTTTTCCTTTGGCGTCGTCGCCGTGACATGCGGCACAGTTATCGACGAAGACCTGTTTTCCGGCCTCTGCGAGACCGGGGTCCGACGGTGTATTGGTCAGTCCCCAGACGTAAGCCGCGACCTGCCTTGTCTGGAGGGGATCCAGAACATCGGCAAAGGGCGGCATCTCGGAAGCATGAGTGTCCGTATCCCCGTCGAAGCGAATCCCATGCGCGATCGTCGCCTGGATGGCATCCAGGTCTCCGCCCCACAGCCAATCGTCGTCGTTGAGGTTCGGAAATCCCGGGCCGCCGCTTGCTCCCGAGCCATGGCATGTCGCGCAGTTCACCTTGAATGCAGATGCGCCGCCGGCGACCGCAAATTCGCGAAGGGCAGAATCGGAATCGATCTCGTGCACCGTCTTGGCGGCGATCAGATCATGAAGCGTCGTCTGCGATGCCTTGGCCTGATCCAGGTTCTGCTGCAGCTCGGCGCGGCTGGAATAGCCCAGCATGCCCTTCGTGGCGTCGGTCATCATCGGGATCGCCGGATATGCGATTGCATAGCCCAAAGCCCAGACAATGGTGGCATAGAAGGTCCACACCCACCAGCGGGGCATCGGATTGTTGAGCTCGCGGATGCCGTCCCATTCATGTCCGGTCGTTTCGACGCCGCTAAATTCATCGATATGTTTTTCCGGCATCTCAATCATCCTTCAAGGGAATATCGGCGGCCTCTTTCGCCGTTTGCTTGTTGCCTGGGCGAAGGGTGAACACAACGACGCCGACGAAGAATGCCGCCATTGCCAGGAGGCCCCAGCTGTCGGCGAAGTGTCTCATTGCAGTGTAGGTTTCCATGGATCACCTCATCGGTAGCCGGTCGCGTCGTCGTAGGTCGAGAAATCGACCAACGTTCCGAGCATCTGCAAGTAGGACACCAAGGCATCCATTTCGGTCAGCGCAGCAGGATCGCCGTCGAAATCGCCGGTCTTCGCCTTCGGATAGCGGGCAAGCAGGGCCGTCGTATCTGCGTTCGGATCGGCTTGGGCCATCATGTCGGCCTCCGCGTTCGCCAGCATGTCGTCGTTATAAGGCACGCCCACATCCTCGTTGGCCTTCAGGTCCATTCCCACGTCCTTGACCGTCACCCTCCGCTCTTTGAGGAAGGCGTAACTCGGCATGATCGACTCCGGCACCACTGCCCGTGGATCCGCGAGATGCTGGACATGCCATTCGTTGGAGTAGCGTGCGCCGACACGGGCCAGATCCGGCCCGGTTCGCTTGGATCCCCACTGGAAAGGATGATCGTACATGGACTCGGCCGCGAGCGAGTAATGGCCGTAACGTTCGACCTCGTCGCGGAACGGCCTGATCATCTGGCTGTGGCAGAGGTAGCAGCCTTCGCGGATGTAGATGTTCCGGCCGGCCAATTCGAGCGGCGTATACGGCCGCATGCCTTCCACCTTTTCAATCGTGTTCTGCAGGTAGAACAGCGGTGCGATTTCGACGATGCCGCCGATGCTCACGACGAGCAGCGAGCCGACGAGAAGAAGCGTCGCGTTCTTCTCGAGGATCTGATGTTTATCTAGTATCGATGCCATGTCTCACCTCATTCGGCAGGCTGTGGTTGGGGCACGAAAGTGGTTGGGATTGCAGCTTCGTCGCGCAGGTGGCCGCGGATCGTCATGAACACGTTCCAGGCCATGACGAGACCTCCCGCCAGGTAAAGCGTTCCGCCGACCGCGCGCAGCACGTAGTAGGGGAACATCGCCGCGACCGTCTCCGCGAAGGAATAGACGAGGAAGCCCTGGGAATTGTACTCGCGCCACATCAGCCCCTGCTGGATGCCGGCAACCCAAAGCACGGCGGCGTAGACGACGATCCCGAGGGTTGCGAGCCAGAAGTGCCAGTTGACCATCCGCAGGCTGTAGAGACGCTCGCGTCCCCACAGCTTCGGCGTCAGGTAGTAGATCGCCCCGAAGGTGATCATTCCMACCCAGCCGAGAGCGCCGGAATGCACGTGGCCGATCGTCCATTCGGTATAGTGGCTGAGCGAATTGACGGTTTTCACCGACATCATCGGGCCTTCGAAGGTCGACATCCCGTAAAAGGCGATGGCGACGATCATCATACGGATGATCGGATCGGTACGGATCTTGTCCCAGGCGCCTGAAAGGGTCATGAGACCGTTGATCATGCCGCCCCAGGAGGGCATCCAGAGCATTATCGAGAAAACCATGCCGAGCGTCTGGGCCCAGTCGGGCAGCGCCGTGTAATGCAGATGATGCGGGCCGGCCCAGATGTACATGAAGATCAGCGCCCAGAAGTGGATGATCGAGAGCCGGTATGAATAAACCGGTCGGTTGGCCTGCTTCGGCACGAAGTAGTACATCATGCCCAGGAAGCCGGCGGTGAGGAAAAAGCCGACGGCGTTATGGCCGTACCACCATTGGGTCAGCGCGTCCTGGACGCCCGAGAAGACAGAATAGCTCTTGGAGCCAAGGAACGAGGCGGGAACCGCTAGGTTGTTGACCACGTGCAGCATCGCAATGGTGACGATGAAGCCGAGATAGAACCAGTTTGCCACGTAGATGTGCGGCTCTTTGCGCTTCAGGATCGTTCCAAGATACACGGCGAGGTAGGCGACCCAGACGATGGTCAGCCAGAGGTCGACGTACCACTCGGGTTCGGCATATTCACGGGCCTGGGTGATTCCGAGAACATATCCGGTCGCAGCCATCACGATGAAAAGCTGGTAGCCCCAGAATACGAACCAGGCCAGGCTGCCGCCGAAAAGACGTGCGCGACAGGTGCGTTGCACCACGTAGAACGATGTCATGATGAGGGCATTGCCGCCGAAGGCGAAGATGACTGCCGACGTGTGAACGGGCCGCAGCCTTCCGAAATTGAGATAGGGGGCGATGTTGAGGTCGGGAAAGGCCAGCTGCAGCGCAATGACCACGCCAACCAGGAAGCCGACCACGCCCCAGAATACCGTGGCGATCAGGCCATACCGGATCACCTCGTCGAAATAGCCTGATATATCGACTTTCCGCCGTTGGCCTGCCGGCGAAAAATCAACGTTCCTAACCAGCAGAGCAGCCCCCACGGCGAGGCAGAAGCAAAGTATGCCCATATGGACCGCAAAGAGATGATCATGTGCGAATGCGGCTCCTAGCAGCGCTAGAAACGCCGCGACCGCGATCACCATCGTTTCCGTTGTGTAATTCATGATGTCGTCCCCAGTGCGCCGACGACCGCGTCGCGGCCGGCTTTCTCGCCAGGACTGTCACGAAGCCGCGAATTGCTCCTTGATCTACATCAACGAGAGGACACCAAGACGGGGCGAACCGCCGCGGTTACAAACTGTTACAAACTTTCACCGGTTAGCACTGTCCGATCATTCCGCTGTGACGCAGAGGCGTTCCAATGTGCCGACTGACAACGAGGAACACGACGATGCTGATGCAGAAAAACCAGGTGTTCGAACATGCCGAAATCACGAACGAGGCGATCCACGCCGGTCAATCTCTGTCAGCGCTCTTCCTCACCTCGGCGACGGAACTCGTTCCCGCCGGGAGAGYCATCTGCTGGGAAGGCGACGAGGCGAAACATCTTTTCCAGCTCGTAGAGGGGGTTGTTCGCCTCTATCGCATCGTCGGCGACGGTCGCCGTGTGATCACCGGGTTTCAATTCGCCGGCGACCTCATCGGCGCATCGCTGCAAGGCGATTTCCTTTTCACGGCGGAGGCGGTTACCGAATGCAAGATTCGCCGCGTATCCCGAAAGAGCTTCGACGACGACGTCGCCCGGTCGGATGCTCTTCACACCGAATACATCTTCCTGCTCTGCCGTGAGATGTCTGCGGCACATGAACAGATGGTGCTGCTCTCGAAGAAGAACGCCGAGGAGCGCCTGTGCAGTTTCATCGCTAAGCTCGCATCTCGCCGCAATCTTCAGGCGCGGCAAAGCGTGTTGCGCGTCCCTATGAGTCGGCAGGACATTGCAGACCATCTCGGTCTGACCATTGAAACCGTGTCGCGCACCATCACCAGACTTGCATCCCGAAACGTCGTCATTCCCGAGGGCAGACATGACTTGCGAATCGTCGATCTCGCCTGCCTTACGCGGTTGTCCGGCGACGCTGATGATTTTTCGGAGGAATCCTGTCATAGGGTCAGCTTGCACTGATGCAACGAAGCCGCAGGATCGACGTTCATGCCCCACCGCCTCGTATCGCCGAGAACCGTGTCGTCCCAGGAGTTGGATGCGATGGTGCACGTGCTGGACGGAGCTGACATCCTGATCCATCGGTTTGACGGAACCATCACGCATTGGTCCATCGGCTGCGAGAACATGTACGGCTGGGCAAGAGAAGAGGCCGTCGGGGAGAAGGTGCACGAACTGCTGGCGACACAGTTCCCCGAACCGGTGGAAAACATCCGCGAACAGTTGAAATCGCGCGGCTTCTGGCAGGGTGAAACCACTCATCGTCACAAGAGCGGGCATGACATTCATGTCGCGTCTCGCTGCGTGCTGGTCAATCTGCCGGATGGGGACCTTGCCGTCATAGAGACAAACAGCGACGTCAGCGCATTGAAACGCTCTCAAGAGGTGGTCAAATCCCGCGAAGCGCATCTGAGTTCGATCCTCGACACCGTGCCGGACGCCATGGTGGTGATTGATGACAAGGGAGTGGTGCTTTCGTTCAGCAAGGCTGCCGAAAAGCTGTTTGGAATGTCTTCAGACCAGATTTGCGGCCGCAACGTCAGCAGCCTGATGCCGAATCCCTACCGCGATGCTCACGATGGCTACATCGATCATTATCTCGATACGGGTGAGAAACGCATCATCGGCTACGGGCGCGTCGTCACCGGGAAACGGGCTGACGGGTCCCAGTTTCCGATGGAACTCCACGTCGGCGAGGCGACGGCGAACGGAGAGCGTATATTCACCGGTTTTATCCGCGATCTCACCAGCCGTTACAAAATCGAGGAAGATCTTCGTCAATCGCAGAAGATGGAAGCTGTTGGCCAGTTGACCGGAGGCATCGCGCATGACTTCAACAACCTCCTGACCGTCATCAGCGGCAACCTCGAAATGATCGAGGATAAGCTGCCGCCCGGCAGCCTTCGTGAAATTCTGGGAGAGGCTCAGGCCGCGGCGGCGGACGGAGCGGTGCTCACGGCTCAACTGCTGGCTTTCGGCCGACGGCAGCCGTTGAATCCAAAGCACGCAGATCTTGGTCAGCTTGTGAGCGGCTTTTCGGATCTGCTCCGGCGAACGCTCAGCGAAGATATCAGGTTGTCGACCGTCATCGATGGATCAGGCCTGAACGTCCTTGTGGATAGCTCGCAGCTCCAGAACGCCATTCTGAACATCGCTTTGAACGCAAGGGACGCCATGCCCAAGGGCGGCAGTCTCACGACGACGATCTCGCGGGTCCATCTCGATGCCGACTATGCGAAAATGTATCCGGAGCTGCGCAGCGGCAACTTCGTGCTCGTCACGATGACGGATACCGGTTCCGGTATGACCGAGGAGGTCAAGAAGCACGCGATAGAACCATTTTTCACGACTAAGGACGTCGGCTCGGGCACAGGTCTCGGGCTCAGCATGGTCTATGGTTTCGTGAAGCAATCGGGTGGGCATCTCCAGCTTTACAGCGAGGTGGGGCGCGGCACGACAGTCCGGATATATCTCCCCGCCATCAATGGCGCGAAGCCTCAAGAGCCCGCACCGGACCATGGCTCCGGTGACAACCAACTGCCGCAAGGGGACGAAGTGGTACTGGTCGTCGAAGATGATGCGCGTGTCCGCCGCGTGGCCGTCGCCAGGCTTGCGTCGATGGGCTATACGGTGCGTGAAGCCGAAAACGGTCACCGCGCGCTTGGTCTCCTGAAAGCAAATACTGACGTCGCACTCCTCTTTACCGACATCGTGATGCCGGGCGGGATGACGGGTGACGAACTCGCAAAAGAGGTGCGCATTTTGCGGCCGGACATTGCCGTGCTCTTCACGTCGGGATATTCCGAACCGGGTCTCGCAGGCAATGATACGGTTCCGGGCGCGCAATGGCTGCGTAAACCCTATACCGCAAAGGAGCTGGCTTTGCGGGTCCGCGAACTTCTCGACGCGAAGTGACATCCAGGGTGACCATTCTGATTTTGCATCTTCGCCGGCGCGACGCGCGAAGTGCGCGCTTTCTCCCGCATTTGACGAGCATCAAAGAACCGGGGTCCGGCATGTCTTAAAAGATGTTCGCGAGTCTAAATCAGACCTCGCGGAACAGGAGATATGCAAATGCGTTTGAAATTCGGTCTGATCGTTGCAACGGCAGCCCTGATCGCTTCGGCTGCACCGTTGATGGCTGCCGACCACCAGGTTCAGATGCTGAACAAGGGCACCGACGGTGCGATGGTGTTCGAGCCCGGCTTCCTGAAGATCGCTCCCGGCGACACCGTAACGTTCATTCCCACGGACAAGAGCCACAACGTCGAGACGTTCAAGGGGCTCATCCCCGACGGCGTTTCCGAGTTCAAATCCAAGCCGAGCGAGCAGTATCAGGTGAAGTTCGACATTCCGGGCGCATATGTCTTGAAGTGCACGCCACACGTGGGCATGGGCATGGTTGCATTGATCCAGGTCGGCGATAACCCGGCTAATCTTGAGCCGATCAAGATCGCCAAGGTGCCGAACATGGTGCGCAAGAGGCTGGATGCCGATCTCGCGCGAATCACCCAGGCTCAGATCACTCAGTGATTGAATGACAGGTGCGGACGGCGCCGCTTGCGCGCCGTGCCGCAGCACGACGAGAACCATCATCGTCAAGCCCGCGGCAATTGGTTCGTGAATCTTTGGCAGCGCGCTGCTCAGGCCGTTTCCGTCTGAGCAGTCATGTTGGGCGAACGCGACGCCGGTTCATCCTCCATTGCCCGTTGAAGCAGCCTGATGATCTCCCGTTCCGACTTGATATGCCTGCGCAGCGAACAGAAGAACAATCGCAGCTGATACCCTACTGCTTCCCAGGAGAGCCGGCAGCGCCCCTCGCTCAGAGTTTCCAGCGTGAAGACGACGTGCTGCGCCGCATCATGATCGAATAGACGACCGGCGTGCCGGCGTTCCCTTGCATCGGCCAGCTCTTCGACCTCCATGACCAGTCCGAGTGCGGGCGAGATCGAGCGCTCTTCGAGCTGGTGTGTCGTCAGCAACAGCGGGATCAGACCGCGTGAAATACGGCCGCAGAGGCCTTCATCGATATGGCAAGGCAGAAAGTCGGCAATTGCCTGCAGCACGTCGCACCACGACATAAGCTGATCATAGCAGCTTTCGAGTTCTTCGAAGCTGTTCAGGATTGGGTTGTTCATCCTATTACCTCTGCAGGGACAAGCCGGCGGGCGATCGCCATGGCGGCAGGAACCGCGCAGACAACGCCCATTCGTTGCAGGACACCGGTCTGGCAGGGGTGATTGCAAATAGGACGATCAGGGATGTTGCTCTCGATAGCCCGGTCTGCGCACCAGTCATCACGGTCTCCTTTCACCCGAACCTAGGCTGTCTGATCGATGGGCTCTTTGCGCTCGATCAAAGAGATAGCGGGATACATCTCGCGACGGCATTCCTGTCCTGAAGGCGGACCGCCGAACAAGGTTGGTTTCTCGATCAAGCGGCCTTGCTGTGCGTGCGCCCGTGTGAACCGAAATACGCGTCGAATGCCGCAGCAACGGCGCGGACCATGAACCGTGCGTCCTGAGACACGACAATCCGATCTCCGGAGATCGTCGCGACGCCATCGGCGACGAGGTCGTTGAGCCGCTCGTTTCGCTCGATGAGGAATTCGATGTCAAAACCCGACTCCTTGCTCAATCGTCCGAGATCGACTTCGAAATCACACATAAGCCGCTCGATTATTTTGGCCCGAAGCTTGTCCTCTTCAGTCAGAAGATATCCCTTGGCTGTCGGCAGGATGCCGGAAGCAACCCGCTCTTGATACAGACCCAATGGCACATGGTTCTGGATGTAACCACTCGGCAATCGCCCGATCGCCGAAGCACCGAGGCCGATCAGCGTATTGCAATCATCTGTGGTGTAGCCTTGGAAATTCCTTCTCATCGTGCCGTTGCGCGCGGCGACCGCGAGTTGATCGTCCGGCAGCGCAAAATGATCGAGCCCGATGCGCGCATATCCGGCCTTAACAAGCTCTTCCGCGATGGCTTCGGCCTGCTCGTTTCGCTGCTTTGCATCCGGAAGCGACGCTTCATCTATGAGGCGCTGGTGCTTCTTGAAGGCCGGTATGTGCGCATAACCGAAAACGGCGAAACGCTCCGGACGCAGCTGCGCGGCCAGTCTGACGGTTTCGACGCAGGATTGCACGGTCTGGTTCGGAAGGCCGTATATCAAATCGAAGTTGATACTGGAGATGCCCACGGAGCGTAGCCCGCTGACCGCAATCTCCGTCTGCTCGAAAGATTGCATTCGGTTGATCGTGGCTTGCACGATCGGGTCAAAGCTTTGAACGCCGAGGCTTACGCGATCGACACCGCTTTCGCCCAGCGCTTCGATCATCGGAACGGTCAATGTGCGTGGATCGATTTCAACCGCGATGCTCGCATCTGCCTCAAACCTGAACGCACTCCGCAGCTTTGACATTATTGCGGCAAACTCCTGCGGCTTCATGATCGTAGGGGTGCCGCCGCCAAAATGAACGTTCTTTACGGGGACCTCGTTACCGGCAGCAAAGGATACAAGCTCGATCTCCTGGCTCATGACATCCAGGTATTCGCGAACCGGGCCATCCTGCCGTGTGATGCTCGTGTGACAACCGCAGTACCAGCACATCGAGCGGCAGAATGGGACATGGAGATAGACGGAGACGGGTCCGGCTTTTCCGATGTTTGCGAGACCCCTCGCATATTCATCCGGTCCCACAGCGGCTGAAAAGGCTGGCGCCGTTGGATAGCTCGTATAGCGCGGGAACCGCGCGTCGCCATACTTGGCGACCAGACAGTCGGACATTGTCGCATCCTTTGACAAAAACAGGACGGTTATGATGTCGAACCGCGCGACCTTCCTTGTTCTAGGTCAATGTTGGAATCCATTCGTGAAATCGGCGCGCATGCTGGTTCGCGCTCAAAGTCGCCCCAGCCCTGATCCATCGGTTGCAGGCGAAAGCATACCGGCACCGTCGCCATGGCCATCAGCTCCGAGAGTTGTCGCACGGCAAATGATGTCGAGTTGACCGAGGTCAAAGTGTCTCTGCGCCGATGTCGTAGCTTGGAGAGAATTTGGGAGCACCAATGGCCAGCAGCCGTTCATGCAACGCAGGTTTCTGCTTAGAGGAGATGAAAGTGCCGCACGATGTCGTCACCGCAAGCCTGAATGCGCGAGATAAGTCGGGGCGCATAGATGTGCGTTTCGGCGCAGACATGAAAACGGTCGTTGTCTCCAGGCGCGCACTGCTATCCGTAGCCTCGCCACCTCGCGCAACCGAAGTCCGCTTTCTTCAGCACGTCGACGCGTTCTGTGAAATCGTGGCGAGCGGCCTCGGTTCAAAGAAGTCCGGCAGCGAGGTGGTCCTGGTCACGGCAAACGACGTCCGCAGATGGCGCCGCGCGTGGCAATCGTCCGAAGTGGCGGCGGGGATATAAACTGCACCGCCCGATGCCGCGTCATTGAAGCGCGTCGCGATCTTTCAGATTCGCTCTTCGCGCTTTAAGTCTTTGTTTTTCCGCATGTCGTTGTCGCAAAACCGCTGCACACTTTTGCGCGATATGCTTTAGGCGTTCTGGCTTTCGTCACTTCGGGATCATTGGCGCTGCCTCCCGGCGTAACCGATCAAGCCGCGTTCGTCGCCACATATTCAGCATCGTCGCCGGAGAGCTGCACGAGTGTCGCGTATTTCATGATGCGCACGCAATGGCGGCCGGCCGCCATCAGGACCCCCTTAGTCGTCAGCTTCGTCATCGTTCGCGAAACCGTCTCGATTGTCAGGCCGAGATAGTCGGCCATGTCGAGCCGCGTCATCGGCAGCTCGACGATGGCATTGGACCGGCAATGATCCGGGTCACGGCGAAGCTGCTTCAACAGGAAACTGCAGAGCCGCTCCTCGGCATCCTTGCAGGACAGGAGCACCATCTGATCCTGGGCGGCGGCCATCTCGTCGCGAAGCCGGGCGAAGACCTCCGGCCGCAGCTCCGGCGAGTTGCTGACTTCGGCCTCGAAAGCCTTGCGTGAGAAACGGCGAACCTTGGTATCGGTGACTGCCTCGGCACTGTAGAGATAGTGGTTCTTCAACGATACGCCGACGATGTCGCCGGCATGGAGGAAACCGGTGATGACCCGGCGGCCATCGGAGATGATCCTGAAGATGCGCAGGTTCCCCTCAACCACTTCAAAGAGGTGCTTGGCGACGTCGCCCTCGAAGAACAGTGACTGGCCAGCGGCCAGATGTTCGACTGGCTGCTCTCTGAAAAGTGCCTGCAAGCAGTTCGGCTCGGAGCCGAGAAGCGCCGCGTTGGCGATCTCCAGAGCGGGGTGAAAATGGGTTGCCTGCAGCATGACCGTCCCTCTGTGCTGTCGATGAGGACAATTGACCGGCTTCTGGTGACACACCGATGCCGCGCGTGTTAAAGACGGTGCAATTCAGTAACAGTCTGTAACAAGCGCGGCTTGACGGATGGGCGATGGCAACACTTCAGCATGACGCGCATCTTCTCGTCGTTGACGACGATCCGCGCATTCGTCAGATGCTGACGCGCTATTTCGAGGACGAAGGTTACGCTGTCTCGTCCGCCTCCGACGGGATCGAGATGCGGGTACGCATGCGCCAGCAGAATTTCGATGCCATCCTGCTCGATCTTGTCCTTCCCGGCGGCGCGGACGGGCTTGATCTTGCCCGCGAAATTCGCGCCCAATCCGATGTTCCGATCATGATGCTGACGGGCCGCGACGACGTCGTCGACCGGATCGTCGGTCTGGAAATCGGCGCCGACGATTACATCGCCAAACCCTTCCACCTCAGAGAAGTCCATGCACGGCTGAAGTCGATCCTGCGTCGTCGGCAATCTTCGGCACGCAATGCCGAGCCGGTCAGCGAGGAAATCATCGGCTTCGAGGATTGGAAGCTCAATCTCAGTCGCCGCCAGCTTCTCGATCCCGAAGGTGCGGAGATCGAATTGACGACCGGTGAATTCGACATGCTGGCGACCTTCGTGCGGCATGCCGGCCGGGTGCTAACCCGTGACGTGCTGATGGATCTGACTCGGGGCCGAAATCTCGAAGCCTTCGACCGGACGATCGATGCCCAGATCGTCCGGCTGCGCCGCAAGATCGAAACAGATCCGAAGAGGCCGCAATTCATCAAGGCCGTGCGCGGCGTTGGCTACGTCTTCACCGCCAGGCTGGATGACGGTTTCAGAAAATGGTGACGCTTAAGGTMACTTCCTTCGTCAGTCCGCCGATGACCTCGTGAAGCAGTTTCATCGCTACCATGTTCTGGCGCTCGGGACAGGGATCGCGATCTCCTTGGCCCCGCACGTCTCTGACCCGTCGCACGAGGCGAGATCAGGCCGGCGTGCGCAGCAGGCCTTGATTGGCGTCAAGATTTGAACGCCGTCAACTCGAACGCCATCGAGGGCCGCTTGCGATGAATCAATGCGCCGCCGGGCGCCGTCTTCATCATCCCCCCGAACAAACATCGTGAAAGGATGATGGTCATGACGAACAAGCTGATGAAGGCGGCAGTGGTGCGCGAATTCGGCAAACCGCTCGCAATCGAATGCGTGCCTGTGCCTGTGCCCGGCCCGGGCGAAATCCTGGTGAAGGTCGTCGCATGCGGCGTCTGCCATACCGATCTGCACGCAGCGGAAGGCGATTGGCCTGTCAAGCCGACGCCGCCCTTCATTCCAGGCCATGAGGCGGCCGGCATCGTTGCCGCCCTCGGTCCCGGCGTTACCGAATTCAAGGAAGGCGATGCCGTCGGCGTCGCCTGGTTGCACGATGCCTGCCTTCGCTGCGAATATTGCGAAACCGGTTGGGAAACGCTTTGCGAACACCAGCACAATACCGGCTACAGCTGCAACGGCGGCTTTGCCGAATATGTCATCGCCTCCGCCGCCTTCGCCGCCCGCCTTCCCCAAAACGTCGACTTCGCCGAGATCGCGCCGATCCTCTGCGCCGGCGTCACGACGTACAAGGGCTTGAAGGAAACCGAGGCGCGGCCCGGTGAGTGGGTGGCGATATCGGGTGTCGGCGGCCTCGGTCACGTCGCGATCCAATATGCCAAGGCGATGGGCCTCAAGGTGGTCGCCCTCGATGTCGCTGCCGGCAAGCTCGACCTCGCCCCGCCAGGTCGGCGCCGATCTCGCACTCAATGCGCTGTCCGAAGACACAATCGAGAAAGTGCTGAAGGTGACGAGCGGCGGCGCGCATGGCGTACTTGTCACCGCCGTCTCGCCGCCCGCTTTCTCGCAGGCGCTCAGTATGGTGCGCCGCAAAGGCACCGTCAGCCTTGTCGGTCTGCCGCCGGGCAACTTCCCGACACCGATCTTCGACGTGGTGCTGAAACGCATCACCGTGCGTGGTTCGATTGTCGGAACGCGCCGGGACCTCGATGAAGCACTCGCATTCGCCATCGAGGGCCGTGTCCGGGCCGAGATCGCCAAGGCGCCGCTCGATGATGTCAACGATATCTTTGCCGCTCTCAAGGCGGGAACGATCGAGGGGCGCATGGTGCTCGACATCGCCGGGCAGGCGAGCGCATTCGCAACGCAGGGACAGTCCGCTGCCTAACGCATGTCGCGCAAAAGTGTGCAGCGATTTTGCGACAAACGACATGCGTAAAAACAAAGACCCAAAGCGCAGGGAGCGAATCTGAAAGATTGCGACGCGCTTTAGCCGGCCGCTGCGCAGCATCCCCGCCGCCGCGAGGCGGCGGGACACCGGCATTTCCGTCAGGCGCAGAACGGCTGTGCCGTAACATGCGTTGATCATTGATCTCATAGGGACGGCTGCAAGCGTTACCATGGCGACGCGCTGGCCGATCGGCAAAATGCCCTGTGCCGCTTCCCGCGTCCATGTCTGCCTGCCTCTTCAATTTTGACGTCGATCAAAGCATCCAGCTCTCATCGACGCTACCTTCTTCCCACTGGTTCAAGCGCGGCCGCCCTCCGAAGCGATCGATATCCAGCCAATGGTTTCGTCGGCAAATGCTGACCCATCCGAAAGCTTCGGAGCGCCACCGGCACGATCCCAAACTTGCCTTCATCAGGAGTTGAAAATGCTCGTTCAAGCCATCATGACCTCGCCGCCGATCACCGTAACGGCATCCTGCTCCGTTGCCGAAGCCGCGAAGCGAATGCTCGACAACAAGATCAGCGGCCTGCCGGTCGTTGATGCCAACGGAGCGCTCGTCGGTATCGTCAGCGAAGGCGATTTCCTGCGCCGTAGTGAGCTGAACACCGAGCGTAAGCGTTCCTGGCTACTCGAATGGCTGACCAGCCCGGGCAAGATCGCCGACGAATATGTCCGCACTCATGGGCGACGAGTCGAGGAGGTGATGACCGTGCCGGTCAGCGCGATCGCGCCAACCGCTTCCATCTCCGACGCCGTCAGGCTGATGGAGCGTCAGGATATCAAGCGCCTGCCCGTCGTCACCGATGGCAGGCTCGTCGGCATCGTTGCCCGCTCCGACCTGCTGCGCGCACTGTCGAAAGCTCTGCCGGCCGCCGCCGTTTCCGCAAGCGATGCGCAGATCCAGGCGGCGATCGACGCCGAGCTTGCCCGGCAGAGCTGGAGCCGTAACGGCTTCATCTATTGCCGGGTCACGAACGGCGTTGCCGAGCTGAGCGGCACCATCTTCGATGAACGCGAACGTCTCGCCGCGAAAGTCGCGGTCGAGAATGTCCCGGGCGTGACGTCGATCAAGGACCAGCTCGTCTGGGTCGATCCCTATTACGGCGTCGCAATCCCGCCGCCGGAGACCGAGGCCAAACAGGGCTGAACTCGAGGGAAAACCATGGAACACCCGGCTCTCAACGATCGCATGGCGCAACTGCTGGCAACGTCGATGCTCGCAATGACGGCAGCGTCCGCACTTCTCTTTCCCGACATGGAAAAACTCGTCGCCTCATCGGAAGGGTGAGGGGTCAGGACGTCAAATGCCGAAAAACCTGTTCGGTTTCGTACTCCTCATGGGTCGCCATCATCAGATCGCGATCGCCGCCCTTTCGATCCTCCTCTTCCTCGCCGGCACCGCGCCGCTTGAGGTGCAAAGGCGCATCATCAACGCGGCCACAGGGGGCGCTTCCTACCAGGCCATCCTGATTCTTGTTTTCGCTTACCTCGGCCTCGCCCTTCTGGAAGGTCTGACCAAGCTGGCGCTGAACCTCTATCGCGGATGGATCGGCGAGGTCGCGATCCGCTGGCTTCGCATGGGCGTGCTCGCCGCATCCGAGTGCTCTCACGAATCTCCCGTCGATGCACTCGCCGAAGGTGTCCAGCTTTCGATCGTCCTGGCCGAGGCGGAACCCGTCGGTGGCTTCGTTGGCACCAGCGTTTCGGAGCCCCTCCTGCAGGCGGGCATCCTGATTGCAGTCGGCGGTTACATGATCTACCTGCAGCCGCTGATGGCGCTTGCCGTCGCCGCCGTCTTCTTGCCGCAGATCGGCTTCGTGCCGCTGATGCAAATGGCGATCAACCGCCGGGTCGAGACCAAGATCACGGTGATGCGACACGTCAGCGAGGGGATGGTCCGGCACGTCGTCACCAGCGATGCTCTCGATGCCCAGAGCGGCCGGGTGCAGAGGCTATTCTCGACCAATATGAGCATCTACCGGATCAAGTTCACCATGAATTTTCTGATGAATCTGATGACGCAGGTCGGCTATGTCGGCATCTTCGCGCTCGGCGGCTATTATGTCGTCACTGGCAAGACCGAGATAGGCACGGTCGTCGCCTTCATCTCCGGTCTGTCCAAGATCACTGATCCCTGGGGGGAACTGGTCGACTGGTACCGCGACCTCAAAGTCACCCAGGTCAAATACGCCATGATCCGCGATGCGAGCGATGCCGCCACCACTTTACGGGGCGAAGGCGTCTACAGGGACGAAGTGCCGGCGTTGAGGCGGTGAAGGCTTGAATTGGTGGCAGGTCGCTTGCACGAGTATCTGAAGGCTGATTGGGATAAGCATGACATACGCAACGAGCGCTCTTCGTTTGGAATGCTTCGACCTGCGGCATTCTTCGTGTTGTACTCGGCATATTAGCAGTTCGTGGAGCAAATCTGTCCGAATGTCGCTGACAGCAGCTTGCGGATGAACGGCAACGATATAGGCGGCGCAGGTGCCTTCAGCGATGGATGGGCCGGCGCGTCTGGACCATCAGATGATGATATCATTGGTAACGACAGAAGCTTTCCAGCGCCTCAGCCTCGCGCTTGCGATCGGTATCCTGGTCGGCATCGAGCGCGGCTGGCAGGATCGTGAGGCCGCGCCGGGCAAAAGAGTGGCGGGGATCCGCACCTATGGCCTGTCCAGTTTCCTGGGCGGCTTCTGCGGTTTCCTGCAGCCCGTGACAGGGCCAATTCTGCCGACGGCTATCTTTGCTTCCTTTTGCGTCACAATTCTCGTTTTCAGCCGCATGCAGGCAACACATGACAAAGACTACAGCGCAACCGGTACCATTGCGGCAATAACGGTCTTCGCGCTGGGCTTCGGCGCAGTCGTTGCCGATATGACGGCGACGGCGGCAAGCGCTGTTGCAATAACAGCCCTTCTCGCCGCGCGGGAACCGCTGCATGGATTTCTTCGTCAATTGACCTGGCTCGAGCTCAGGGCGGCCCTGATTCTGCTGACGATGACGGTCGTCATCCTCCCGATCCTGCCCAATGAGCCGGTCGATCCCTGGCAGGCGATCAACCCCTTCGAGCTTTGGATGCTGACGATCCTGGTGGGAACTGTTTCCTTTGTCGGTTATATCCTGATCAAGCTCAGCGGTGCCCGCGCTGGAATCCTGTTGACCGGGGCCAGCGGCGGCATCGTCTCGTCGACAGCCCTGACGCTTTCCTTTGCCCGCCAGTCGACACAGATGCCTGCCCTCTCACCACTGCTTTCAGCGGGAGCGATGCTGGCGGGTGCCGTTTCCCTCGCCCGAGTGCTTTTGATTTGCGGCGTCATTGCACCGGCTGTTTTCAGAGAGCTGGCTCCATCGCTCGCGCCCGCTGCTGTGATCTTCGCCATGGGAGGCGGCCTCGCCGCATCGTTGCGGCGCCCGGATGACAGCACTGATTTCTTGCCGCGAAACCCACTTGAGGTGATGGTCGTGCTGCGTTTCGCGCTTGTTCTCGCCGTCGTGACGGTCCTGACACGCATGACCCTGATCGTCTTCGGAACTCAGTCGCTGGTCGCCCTTGCGTTCATCACGGGACTGGGCGATCTCGATGCGATAACACTTGCCGTGGCTAAACTGTCATCCATCCAGGTGCCGGCGGATGCGGCCGCTCGCGCCATAGCGGTCGCCGCATTCGCCAATCTGCTTGCGAAAGCTGTTCTTGCAGCAAGCATGGGGAGCATCGCCTATGCGGTTCGTTTCGCGATCGCCGGCAGTGTCGCGACTTTTGCCGGAATTGCCGGCTTGGTGCTGGCGTGAGCGCTTGTTCGCATAATCGACCATTGCCGATGCCGTTCGCCTTCTTGCCGAGCACGCCTTCTTTTCGATGCGTGTCGCATGTGTGGCAGCGAGAATTGCATTGTCTTGAGGCCATTCCAGATCTCAGCGCCCCTCCGTCCTCGCCAGCTCCAGATAGAATGTGTGACCATGCTTTGTCAGAGTATTGCGAAGCGATCCCTTGTGCAGCTCGGCAATCCGTTCGACGATCTTGAGGCCTATTCCGAGGCCGTCAGACCGATAAACCGGATCGGCAGGCGCTTGCTGTACCGACGCGACCCTGTCTTCGACCTCAACACACTTCGTGCCGACCCTTACAACAATGTTTGTGCCATTTGGCGTGTGGCGCACCGCATTCTCTATCAGATTGCGCAACGCATCCTTCAATAAGGCCGGAACAGCCTTCACAAACACGTCGTGCGCTTGAATCGAAAGCTCAAGCGAGTGCTCGTTCTCGTAAACCCACGGCGCTAGCTGCGTAACGACCTCCGAGCACAACATGGCAAGATCAATCTCCTCGAACATTCCGTGATCGAACGAGTCCAGGCGAGCAAGTGCGGTAAGCTGACTGACGAAGTCTACGAGGTCGTCAAGGTCGGCTTCGGCTTTACGCGCCCTGGGATGATCGATGCGGCCGAGTTCGAGCTTGATCGCGGCAAGCGGGGTACGAACCTCGTGCGCGATACCCGACGTCAGTACCCTTTGGGATTTCATGAGTTCGCCGACGCGCTCAAAGGCGCGATTGACGGCTACGGCGAGATGAGCGACCTCACGCGGCATCTCCTGAAACGGCAGGTGGGACATGGAGTCCAGGGGATCAATCAGGTCTGCTGCATTGGCCGCCGCTTGTACGGGTTTCAGGGCGCGTCGCACGGACAGCAATGTCGCACCGAGAACAAGCACCAGAAGAATGCTCATCGGCACGATCATGTGCTCGAGAATCTCGTTCCAGAAGACTTCTGATATGACATTCTGTGGATCGCCCATCGTCGCTACGTCAACGACAATGCGCTGGTGGCCGACAAAAAACGCCCGCCCTCCGACCAATGTGAGCG
>NZ_JBFTQY010000085.1:0-26623 GCF_056399245.1 Rhizobium sp. 01N447_2 | reverse complement strand
GACCGGAGCTTCCGCAGCCAATGCAAACGCCGAGGTCGACGCCGCGATTTCCCGTCTCTTCACCTACGCAGCCTGGGCGGACAAATATGAAGGCGGCATTCACCAGCCGCCGCTTCGCGGCGTTGCCCTGGCCATGCCGGAAGCCATCGGCGTCGTTGGCGTCATTTGCCCGCCGGAAGCGCCGCTGCTCGGCTTTATCAGTCTGATTGCGCCGTTGATTGCCACCGGTAATCGTGTCGTCGCCGTGCCGAGTGAGGCCTTCCCGCTTTCGGCCACGGATTTCTATTCCGTTCTGGAAACGTCGGATGTGCCTGCCGGTGTCGTCAATATCGTCACCGGGTCGGCTATCGAACTGGCAAAGATCCTTGCCGCGCACAATGACGTCGATGCGGTGTGGGCCTTCGGCTCGGCGGAACTTTCGACGACGGTGGAGAAGCTGTCTTCGGGCAATCTCAAGCGAACCTTCGTGGACAATGGCAAGGCGACGGACTGGATGGACAGAGCCGCTGCCGAAGGCGCGCTATACCTTCGCCGCGCTGTGGATGTGAAGAATATCTGGATCCCCTACGGAGAATAAGGGCTCCAACTCTGGTCATCCGGGCGGGAGGAGAACCGCACCGGCAGGCAAGAACAACGGAATTTGAGGGAATCGCAGAGTTGTAACGGACTTGCGGTTATTGGGCTCTGTTTCGCGGCACGAGGTGCTGCGAAATGGTGCAACTAAGGGAGGATTCTCATGCTGAAGAATATCGATCCGGCTCTGAATGCGGATGTGCTGCACGCGCTCCGGTCCATGGGGCATGGCGACACGGTCGTCGTTTCCGATACCAATTTTCCTTCGGATTCCATTGCCCGGCAAACGGTGCTCGGCAAGCTGTTGCGCATAGACAATGTGTCGTCTGCCCGCGCCATCGAAGCTATTCTTTCGGTAATGCCGCTGGATACGCCGTTGCAGCCGTCTGCCGGACGAATGGAAATCATGGGCGCGCCGGACGAGATCCCTCCCGTGCAGCAGGAAGTCCAGGCCGTTATCGACGGCGCCGAGGGCAAACCGGCGCCGATGTATGGCATCGAGCGTTTCGCCTTCTATGAGGAAGCCAAAAAGGCCTATTGCGTCATCACCACGGGCGAAAACCGCTTCTACGGCTGCTTCCTCTTCACCAAAGGCGTGATTCCGCCGGAAACCGTATGAGGGGAAACAAAATGAAGGTGGGTGTTTCGATCCTCGGGATTTTCGTCGCCGACACGGCCTATCTGGCCAAGCGTATGCCCAACGTTGGCGAGACCATCACCGGGACCGGTTTTGCAGTAGGCCCGGGCGGCAAGGGATCCAACCAGGCTGTCGCTGCTGCCCGCGCCGGTGGAACAGTCTCCTTCATCTCGAAGATCGGCCGCGACACCTTCGGCGATATGGCGCTGAAGACCTATTCGGAAGCAGGCGTGACGCCGAAGGTTGTGCAGATGGACGATATGCCGACCGGCGCTGCCTTCATCTACGTCAATGACGGTAACGGCGACAATGCGATCATCGTCTATCCAGGCGCCGCAGGCACCATCGGCGTGGGTGATGTCGAGGCGGCACGCGAAACCATCGAGCAATCGGCTGTTTTCGTGACCCAGCTCGAACAACCGGCCGAAGCGGCGCAGCGCGCCCTCGAAATCGCCCATGCGGCCGGCGTTACCACTGTTTTCAATCCAGCGCCGGCCGAGCCGTTTCCGGACACGATCTATCCGCTCTGCGACTATATCGTGCCAAACGAGACCGAGGCAGCGGCCATCGTCGGCTTTCCGCTCGACACGCTCGACGACGCCAGACGGGCTGGCGACGCCTTTCTTGCCAAAGGCGTGAAAGCCGCGCTGATCACACTGGGTGGTCGCGGTGTGCTCTATCATACGGCCGGGCAATCGGTTCATGTTCCGGCGGTCTCGGCGGGAGCAGTCATCGATACCACCGGCGCCGGCGACGCATTTGTCGGTGGCTTCTCGGCAGCGCTCTCGCGGGGCTTTAGTCCGGTCGAGGCCGTGCGTTTCGGCTGCGCGACCGCCGGTATTGCGGTGACGCGGCGGGGTACCGCGCCTGCAATGCCGAATATCGAGGAAATCGAGGCGCTTCTGCGGAAAGGAGGCGCATTATGACCCGCAACGATCCGGTCAAACACTTCTTCATCTGGCCGGCGTTGCTGATCGTGCTGGTAATCTCGATCTTCCCGCTGATCTATTCGCTGACCACCAGCTTCATGAGCCTGCGGCTCGTACCGCCGATCCCCGCGCATTTCGTCGGCTTCGGCAACTATGCGGAATTGCTTCAGAACCCGCGCTTCTGGAGTGTCACCTGGACGACGACGATCATCGCTTTTGTTGCGGTGTCGCTGCAGTATGTCATCGGTTTTTCCGTGGCGCTGGCGCTCAGCCGTCGGGTGCCTGGCGAAGGTTTGTTCCGGGTCAGCTTCCTGGTGCCAATGCTGGTGGCGCCCGTTGCCGTTGCACTCATTGCCCGCCAGATCCTCAATCCCACGATGGGGCCGCTCAATGAGTTGATGACCGCCTTCGGCTTTCCCAATCTGCCGTTTCTGACACAGACCAGATGGGCTATCGGCGCCATCATTTCCGTCGAAGTGTGGCAGTGGACACCCTTCGTCATCCTGATGCTTCTTGCCGGGCTGCAAACCCTGCCGGAGGACGTCTACGAGGCTGCCGCGCTTGAAAATGCCAGTCCCTGGCAGCAGTTCTGGGGGATCACTTTCCCGATGATGCTGCCGATTTCGGTGGCGGTGGTCTTCATCCGCCTCATCGAGAGCTACAAGATCATCGACACGGTGTTCGTCATGACAGGTGGAGGGCCCGGCATTTCGACCGAAACGCTGACCTTGTTCGCGTATCAGGAGGGCTTCAAGAAGTTCAACCTCGGCTACACATCCGCCCTGTCCTTCCTATTCCTGATCGTCATTACCGTGATCGGGCTCGTCTATCTCGCCATCCTGAAGCCCTACCTGGAGAAGCACAAATGAGTGTACGTGACCTCAAAGGATCCGGCCGCTGGTGGGCGCTCGCAGGCTGCCTGCTCTGGCTGGCCTTCACCTTCTTTCCGCTTTACTGGGTCGCGATCACCTCGTTCAAGTCGCCGCTCGGCGTCGTCGGCGGGCCGACCTATATTCCATTTGTCGACTTCGACCCGACGCTGACAGCCTGGAGCGAGCTTCTGTCGGGCGCGCGCGGCCAGTTCTACAACACCTTCATCGCCTCGACGATCATCGGGCTTTCCGCATCGGTGCTGGCCACCTTCATCGGATCCATGGCAGCCTATGCGCTGGTGCGCTTCACCTTCGAGGTCAAGCTGCTGTCCGGCGTGATTTTCGTCGTTGTTGCCTTTGGCGGATATCTTCTCGGCCGTCATGCGCTCGGCTACGGGCAGGCTATTTCGCTGATCTTTGCCTTTGTTGCAGCGCTTGCGCTCGCCATCGGCTCCAGCCGAATGAAACTTCCAGGGCCGCTCCTCGGCAATGATGATATCGTCTTCTGGTTTGTCAGCCAGCGCATGTTTCCGCCGATCGTCGCCGCCTTTGCCTTGTTCCTGATGTACACGGAAATGGGCAAGTTGGGGTTCAAGCTGGTGGACACCTATACAGGACTCACCTTCGCCTATGTCGCCTTCTCGCTGCCGATCGTGATCTGGCTGATGCGCGATTTCTTTGCGGCACTGCCGGTGGAAGTCGAAGAGGCGGCGATGGTCGACAATGTGCCCTCGTGGAGAATTTTCTTCGGTATCGTCCTGCCAATGTCCAAGCCGGGCCTGATCGCGACATTCATGATCACGCTCGCCTTCGTCTGGAACGAGTTCCTGTTCGCACTCTTCCTGACCAGTTCCAAATGGCAGACCCTTCCCATTCTCGTCGCAGGGCAAAACAGCCAGCGCGGCGACGAGTGGTGGTCGATATCGGCAGCCGCCCTGGTCGCGATCATACCCATGGTCGTCATGGCGGGCATTTTGAGCAGGCTGATGCGGTCTGGCCTGCTTTTAGGAGCAATAAAGTGACCGTTCGACAAGCCTAGTCATTGTTCAATTCCGGGGAGGAAAACATGAGAAGATTGCTACTGAGTTCAACGGCCGCAGGACTACTTGCTGCGGCGGGCGTCACATCCGCGCTTGCGTGCGAACCGGACTACACCGGTGTCACGCTCACCGCCACGACGCAGACAGGCCCCTATATCGCCTCTGCGCTGCAACTCGCGGCCAAGGGCTGGGAAGAAAAGACCTGCGGCAAGGTGAATGTCGTCGAATTTCCGTGGTCGGAACTCTATCCGAAAATCGTAACCTCGTTGACCTCGGGCGAAGACACGTTCGACGTGGTCGCCTTTGCGCCCGCCTGGGCACCGGACTTCACCGATTTTCTCTCGGAAATGCCCAAGGCGATGCAATCCGGTGCCGACTGGGAAGACATCGCGCCGGTTTACCGCGAGCAACTGATGGTCTGGAACGGCAAGGTCCTGTCGCAGACCATGGACGGTGACGCCCATACCTATACCTACCGCATTGATCTGTTTGAAAACGCGGAAAACCAGAGCGCCTTCAAGGCGAAGTATGGCTACGATCTGGCCCCACCGAAGACATGGAAGCAGTATCTCGACATCGCTGAATTCTTTCAGCAGCCGGACAAGGGCCTTTGGGGCACGGCGGAAGCCTTCCGCCGTGGTGGCCAGCAATTCTGGTTCCTGTTCAGTCACGTGGCGGGATACACCAGCCATCCCGACAATCCCGGCGGCATGTTCTTCGATCCGGATACGATGGATGCACAGGTCAACAATCCGGGCTGGGTACGCGGCCTGGAGGAATATATTCGCGCTTCGAAACTGGCGCCGCCAAATGCGCTGAACTTCTCGTTCGGCGAAGTGAACGCGGCCTTTGCCGGTGGCCAGGTCGCGGAATCGATCGGCTGGGGCGATACCGGCGTCATCGCCGCCGACCCGAAGCAGTCCAAGGTCGCCGGCAATGTCGGTTCGGCATCGCTGCCGGGCTCCGACGAGATCTGGAACTACAAGACCAAGAAGTGGGACAAGCAGCCCGAGGTCGTCCAGACTTCCTTCATGGCCTTCGGCGGTTGGCAGGCAGCCGTACCGTCGTCCTCCAAGAACCAGGAGGCCGCTTGGAACTATATCCAGTTCCTGACGAGCCCGGCGGTTTCCGGTCAGGCGGCGATTACCGGCGGCACAGGCGTCAATCCTTACCGTCTTTCGCACACGACAAATACGGCGTTGTGGTCGAAGATCTTTTCCGAGCGTGAGGCCAAGGAATATCTTGGAAGCCAGAAGGACGCGGTGACCGCCAAGAACACGGCGCTCGACATGCGCCTGCCGGGCTATTTCTCCTATACGGAAATTCTCGAAATCGAGCTTTCCAAGGCATTGGCTGGAGAGGTGACGCCGCAGCAGGCGCTGGATACCGTGGCTGCCGGATGGAACAAGCTGACGGAGGAGTTCGGCCGCGACAAGCAACTGGCAGCCTATCGTTCGTCGATGGGCCTGCCTGCGAAGTAAGCCCATCCTCAACATCTCATCCCGGCGGTGCCGGGATGAGATCAGACATCGTTGAAAGAAGAAGCAAACCAACGCCGCTTAGAGTGCCGTGCGTCCTTTCGGACGAAGGACGCTCTAACTCTTTCAATCCTCGCATCGTGCTTTCCGAAAATCGATTCCGATTTTTGGGCCGATGCGCTGGGCCAGGCGATGGAATTCTCATGAAAAGGTTACAGCATGTCCCAGGTGAGTTTGGATCAGGTCACCAAATCCTTTGGTAGCGTTGAGGTCATCCCTCCGCTCGATTTGGCAATTGCCGACAAGGAATTCGTGGTYCTTGTCGGACCTTCCGGCTGCGGGAAGACAACCACACTGCGGATGATCGCGGGGCTGGAACAGACGACATCAGGGGAAATCCGTATCGGCGAGCGGGACGTTACTGCGCTGCGCCCGGGTCTGCGCAATTGCTCGATGGTGTTTCAGAATTACGCGCTCTATCCGCATATGACAGTCGCCGAAAACATCGGCTACGGCATGAAGGTGCGCGGAACGCCGAAGCAGGACATCGATGCCGCCGTTGCAAATGCGGCGCGCATTCTCAATCTCGGTGCCTATTTGAAACGCAAGCCGAACGCGCTCTCAGGTGGCCAACGCCAACGCGTGGCGATTGGCCGGGCGATTGTTCGCCAGCCGGATGTGTTCCTGTTCGACGAACCGTTGTCCAATCTCGACGCTAAACTGCGCATTGAAATGCGAACAGAAATCAAGCTCTTACACCGCAGGCTCAAAACCACGATCGTGTACGTTACACATGATCAGGTAGAGGCGATGACGATGGCAGATCGGGTCGTGGTTATGAATCAAGGGCGGATCGAACAGGCCGCAGATCCGATCACCCTTTATGAATCTCCGAAGAATCTCTTTGTCGCTGCCTTCATCGGTTCGCCAAGCATGAACTTCATCGAGGGGCAACTTGTGCAAAACGCCGGTGGAATTGCCTTCCAAGCCGAGGGTGGGGTCAACATTCCGGTTCCCCCACAAAGAGCCGAGCGCCTTTCGGCGGCAGTGGGACAGTCAGTGGTTCTCGGGATCCGACCGGAACATACTATGGTTGGGGATTCCAACGTTTCAACTGTGAGCCTTCATGTCGCCGATATCGAGCCCCTCGGTCCATACACACTGGCGATCGGCAAGGTCGGGTCAGCGGCCTTTACTGCCCAGATCCACGCGTCATCGCGCGTTGGCCCGGATGACAGGATTAGTGTTCCAATTGATACCCAGAAAATGCACTTTTTCCTTAAAAGTACCGGAGACACGGTGGGCTAAAAGCACCGCGAACTATACGGCAATCCACCAAGAGGACATTCCGACATCGCGATCTGCGCCGTATGAATTCAAAGATAGGGGCGTCGGCAGCGCGGCATAGGCGCTAAAGGGCGTCGCAATGCCTCCGATGTTCGACGACAATCCGCTCTCCTGCCGCCACCTCCCCGCTGGGAGAAGAGGGAGCGAGCCGTACGGCTCAATCACCTTTCAAGCCACGTTGAAAGAAGAAGCAAGACCGAGATGCCCCTCCCCGGAAATGGGGAGGGGCAATATCATTACCTGTTGGCAGCGACCGGGCGGACCAGCGCCGTGACGCGGCGGATGGTGACGCGGCGGTTTTCCTGTTCCGGGCCTACCGTGTTGACCTTCAGGTAGCTCTCGCCATAGCCCTGCGTCGCAAGGTTTTCCGGCGCAATGCCGTAGACGTCGGAGAGCACGTTAGCGACCGATTCGGCCCGCTGGTCGGAGAGGATCAGGTTGCTCTGGTCTGAGCCAACAGCATCCGTATGACCCTCGATCAGGAAGGTTTCGCTCGGATCCTTCTCGAGCACCTGGCTGATCGCGTCGGCGACCTTGCGCAACGTGCGCGCCTGGGTCATCGGGATCTCGGCGCTGCCGGTCGCGAAGGTGATCGTGTCGAGGTCGATGCGGCGCACCTTGTCGCGGATACGGGCCGAATATTTCACCTCATCCAGCGAATAGACGCGCTCCACCGGCTCGACGGGCGGCTCGCTCAGGAACTCGTAATAGTCCCGGTTCGGGTCGCTGCGGGTATCGATGATGTAGTCGCTGAGCGGCACGCGCAGCCGCATCGGCGGCAGGTCGGCGCCCGGATCCTCGAAATAGTCGCGGTCCGGATCGTCATAGAGGTCCTGGGAATAATAGAGCACGTCCTCGCGTCCGCGGGCATCAACGCGCGACCGCTGGATGATGTCGCCGTAGCGGTTGCGGATCGTGACGATGCGATAGCCTTCCGGTCGCGCGATCGTCTCGCGGTAGCGGTCGCCGGACAGCTCTTCGTAGCTCGGCCGTTCGCCGTCGCGCAGGAAGCGCCTGTCGTCGTCGCCGCGCACGATCGTCCTGTTGTCGTACTGGATGATCACACGGCTGTCGTCACCACGGTCGTCGAAGCGCGCGCCGTCGGGACGGACGAATTGCGGCCGCTCGTCGAGCTTCCTGCCCTTCTCACGGGTCACCGCCTCGAGCTTGACTGGCGCCGGCGCTTTGGCGCCGCTCAAAGCCTGTGCATCGGCATCCGAGGTCGGCACCTTCACCTCCTGGCTGTCTGCGCGCTGCCTGTCGCGATCGCGGCGGCCTTCCCGGCCCTTGCTGCGGTCGGCATCCTTGTCGCTGTCGAGCACCGCCGCACCGTTCTCGACCGGCAGCACGACGGTTTCGTTGCTCTTGGCCGGATCGGCTGCGATCTTCTTGCGGCGCTCCAGTTCCTCGGGCGAAACCTTTTCCGGCGCCGGAATGGCCTGCTCCACCTGCTGGCCGCCGCTGGCATCGGGCCGCGGCTGCGCAGTGTCAGTCGCGGGCGCAGCCGGCTGTTCACCGGCGGGCTGTTCACCGGCGGGCTTTGCCGCGGTGCCGTCCTTGGGCTTTTCGGCGGGTGCGGCTTCCGGTGCCGCCGCCTTGTCCTCGGTCGCCTTGCCCTCGGTCGCCTTGTCCTCGGTCGCCTTGCCTTCGGTCGCCTTGCCTTCGGTTGCTTTGTCTGTGGGTGCTTTGTCCGCTGGTGCTGCAGTCTCACCCTTTGCCGGCTTTTTCTCGGCCGGCGCCTCGGCGGCGGGTTTTGCCTCAGGCGTGGCTTCGGGTTTAGCCGATTCCGCAGTCGGCTTCACGGCTTCGGGAGCGGCAGGCTGGACCTCTTTCTCGGCCTTGCCCTTGCCTTTATCCCGGCCCTGGGCCTTGTCCTGTCCTTTGTCCCGCTTGCCGCCTTCCGGCTTGGCTTCGGGCTGTGCCTGCTCTGCCTCCGGCTGAACTTCCTTTGCTGCCGGCTGCTGTTCGGGCTCGGCCTGCTGTGCCTCAGTCTTCTTAGGCTTTTTCGGCTTTTCCTGGGTTACCGGCTGCTGCTGTTCCGGCTGCGGCTCGGCCTCCGGCTTTGCCTCGGGCTGGGCTTCCGACTTGGCTTTCCGCTCGGGCTTGCTTTCAGGCTGCGGAGCAGGCTCCTGTTTCGGCGCGGCTTCGGCCTTGGGCGGTTCCGGCGCTGCCTTAGGTTCGGGCGCCGGAGCTTCCTTCCGCTCAGCCTTCGGCTTTTCCGCGGGCGCTTCCTGCTGCGCCGGCTTCTCGGCGGCCGGCGCCTGTTCGGCCGGGGCTTCCTCCTTCTGCTTGCGCTTCTTCTTCAGCAACTCCTCTTCGGAAGGCGCATCCTGCGCAACCTGGAAGCTGCCCTGCTCGGCCTGCCGCACGGGCGAAGCCTGCGTCGTGACGTCGCGCACGGCCGCCATCGCTGCTGCCGGCTGCAGAGCCAGCGAAAGAGAAAGCAACGGAAAAGCCGCGCTCGCGAACAATCTTGATTTCATGCCCATCGGGTTTCCTCGATCCTGTTTGAGCTTCTTGAGGCCGCAAGGCCCTGGTTCCGCCCCTAGCTTCGCATTGAGGCGAAACGGCGGAATGGCAATTGCCGAGCCGCCGATTTGTTCCGGTTCTAGGAAGGTCCGGATTAACCTCGCGTGAATGTTGCAGTCTGCCCGCGTTCATCTCGCCTACTATTTGCACCGCACAATTGCGATGGGATTTGTGTTGCAATTCCATCAAAAAAAGTCTGATTATCGCCGCAAGGCGGTCTCGGGACCGTTGAACTGCGGCCGTCAGCCCAAGAGAAAAAGGAGCGGCGGCTACCAACAGAGAGGATCCTCATGCTTAATCCTACCCGTATTTTCGCGGCAGCCTCGATCGCGGCGATGTCCCTTTTTGCCGGCTCGGCAATGGCCGATGGCGAGAAATATGTGATCGGCACCGATTCGACCTATCCGCCCTTCGAATTCGTCGATGCCAGCGGCACGATCCAGGGCTTCGATATCGACATCACCAAGGCGCTGTGCGCTGAAATGAAGGCCGAATGTACCTTCGTCAGCACCGACTGGGACGGCATCATCCCGGCGCTCAATGCCAAGAAGTTCGACATGATCGTCTCCTCCATGTCGATCACGCCGGAGCGTCTGAAGCTCGTCGACTTCTCAAACAAATACTACAACACCCCGCCGGCCATTGCCGTGCCGAAGGATTCGACGATCACCGATGTCGCCGGCCTCAAGGGCAAGGTGATCGGCGCGCAGACCTCCACGACGCACGCCAACTATGCCGAGAAGCATCTCGCCGACACCGAACTCAAGCTTTATCCCACAGCTGACGAATACAAGCTCGACGTTGCGAGCGGCCGTGTCGACGCCGTCATCGACGACGTCGTCGTTCTCTCCGAATGGGTGAAGTCCGACGCCGGCGCCTGCTGCAAGATCCTGACGACCCTGCCGGTCGACAAGGAAATCAACGGCAACGGCGCAGGTATTGCCATCCGCCAGGGCGATCCGCTCAGGGAGAAGCTGAACACGGCGATCGCTGCGATCCGCGCCAGCGGTGAGTACAAGAAGATCCAGGACAAGTACTTCGACTTCGACGTTTACGGCCAATAAGAAATTCGCTATCCGGCGATGAAGGTAATGGCGGGAGGCTTGCTCTTCCGCCATTTTTGTTTGACAAAGATTACAAGATCAAAACGGCAAAAGCCGTGAGGGGAATTCTCGCATGGGCGGATTATTTTCCGCGCTGGGCTCCTTTTGGAGCTGGATTGTGCACATTTTCGATCCGCTGTGCGGACCCGTTGGCATCTTCACTTGGTGGGGTCAGTCGACGATCCTTGCCTGCGGCGATACCGGCTGGGGCGACGAGATCGCGCTTGGCCTGCAGGTCACCATTTCGGTGGCGATCGTCACCCTGCCGATCGGCCTCGCCATCGGCTTCCTGGTGGCGCTCGGCCAGCAGTCGGAGGAAAAGCCGCTGCGGCTGGCGGCCGGCATCTACACCACGATCTTCCGCGGCTTGCCGGAGCTTCTGACGCTCTTCATCATCTACTACGGCATGCAGATGCTGATCCAGTCTCTGCTGACCTTCGTCGGTTATGACGGGCCGCCGATCGAGATCAACGCCTTCCTCGCCGGCGTCATCGCGCTTTCSGTCGTCTTCTCCGCCTACTGTTCGGAAGTGCTGCTCTCGGCCTTCCGCGCCATTCCCAAGGGGCAATATGAGGCAGGCGACGCGCTTGGGCTGCATAGCGGCCGCACGTTGCGCCTGATCATCCTGCCGCAGCTCGTGCGCATCGCGCTGCCGGGCCTGACGAACCTGTGGATGGTGCTGCTGAAGGACACCTCCTACGTCTCGATCATCAGCCTTGCCGATATCCTACGCCAGACGAGCGTCGCCGTGCGAGTGACCAAAGAACCCTTCTTTTTCTATGGTCTGGCCTGTTGCCTCTATCTGGTGCTCGCCATCCTCTCCTCCTTTCTGCTCGTCTATGTCGAGCGTTGGGCCAAGCGTTCGGAGATCCGTCGATGAGCTATGCCGAAACGCTGATCCCGCCGCAGCCAGCACCCCGCGCGGTGATGAAGCCGATGACGCCGGCGCGCATGGCCGGCTATATTCTCGTGGCCATCTGGGCTGTGCTCGCAGCACTTCTCGTCATTTCCGTCATCAATGGCTGGGATCCGGAAAAATTCATCCGCTACGGGCCGCGTTACCTCCACGGCCTCGGGGTCACGCTGAGCCTCGTTTTCATTTCCGTCATCTGCGGCGCCATCCTGTCGCTGCCGCTTGCCGTGGCGCGCATGTCAAAGAACCGGCTGCTGAATGCGCTGGCCTACGGCTACATCTATTTCTTCCGCGGCACGCCGCTGCTTGCCCAGCTGTTCCTGGTCTATTACGGCCTCGGCATATTCCGGCCGCAGCTTGAGGCCGTCGGTATCTGGTGGTTCTTCCGCGATGCCTGGTATTGCGGCCTCTTCGCCATGACCATCAATACCGCGGCCTATCAGGCGGAAATCCTGCGCGGCGCCATTGAAAGCGTGCCGCATGGCCAGCAAGAGGCGGCGAATGCGTTGGGTATCCACAAGTACATCGCCTTCCGCAAGATCATCCTGCCGCAGGCTCTCATCGTCGCACTTCGCCCTTATGGCAACGAGATCATCCTGCTGATCAAGGGCTCGGCGGTCGTCGCCATCATCACAGTGCTCGACCTGATGGGCGAAACCCGCTACGCTTTCTCCCGCACTTTCGACTACCAGACCTATCTCTGGGCAGCGATCTTCTATCTCACCATCGTCGAGGCCTTACGCCATCTCTGGGCCTGGATCGAGCGCCGCCTGACCCGGCATCTCAAGCGCTGATGCATGACACCCAAAACTGTGTCGAGATTTTGGGATAACGGCATGCATTTAACAAAAGCCAGTTTGGCAGCACTCTCTGCGTTATGCTGCCAAACCGTTGATATTAAAAATGAATTGTCCTTTTACGGAGTATCTGTAAAGCTTCCGTTAACCACTCGCATGTTTCCATATCATGTAGCGCTAATAAGCGCGCGAGTGGGAACAAGAAGAAGCGGAATACGATGCACAAGGACATGGAAAAACAGTTGAATGGCTATGGTCTGACGACCGCCCAGATCCTCTACCACCTGCCGGACCACCCGGCGATCCTGCAGACCTATGTCTGGCAGGATTACGACCTCGCCCCCGATTTTCCCGAAATGCGCGGCTTCCTGAAATTTTGGGAAGAGAAGCTCGACGGGCCGCTGCATTCGGTGCGCTACATCCACCGCAGGCTGATCTCGGCAACCGAGTGGCGGGCACTGAAGGGCGAGTTCATCCTGCACTGATCGGCTGGRGTGTGGTGCCGAATAGGGCGAATGGTTCAGGCCGTATCATGCTCCACTGCATAATTCCTTAAATCGGAATCGATTTAAGGATAAAATTATGCAGCAACTCAAAGTGCTACAGCGTCCTTTGCGCGTCTCAAAAGACGCGCGGCGCTGTAGGCCGCATCAGACATGCGCCTCGCCATGGCCGAATTCGCCTTCGTCGCGATCCCGGCGAAGGGCGAAGCCGAGCATGCCGAGATAGAATGCGATGACGATTGCGATCACCGCAAGGCCGGGAACCGGCCCGAGTGCGGCATTGTCGATGACATAGGTCCATGACTGCGCCTGCAACGCCGGCATGCCTTCCGTCTGCAGTTTCGGCGTCGAGATCTTCAGACACCAGGCGAGCAACAGGATGAAATACATCCAGCCGTAATTGCGTTTGAGCCGGCGGTGCATCGCCTCTTGATAGCTGAGCAGG
This sequence comes from Rhizobium sp. 01N447_2, assembly GCF_056399245.1. Taxonomy (NCBI): domain Bacteria; kingdom Pseudomonadati; phylum Pseudomonadota; class Alphaproteobacteria; order Hyphomicrobiales; family Rhizobiaceae; genus Rhizobium; species Rhizobium sp. 01N447_2. Next base: position 13,457 of record NZ_JBFTQY010000085.1, on the reverse strand, counting down.
AAGCGTGGTTTGCGCAGGCTGCTGGCAACCACTACGGCCCATTCGCCGCCGGCCTCAGCCTCGGGCGCCAGAATCTCAGCGAAATAGCAGCGCTCGATCTGGCGAACGCGGGCGCGGTAGATATCGAAGAAGCGATAGCGCCGCGCCTCAATCATCAAAAGCAGCGTCACCAGCATCATCCCGAACAGCAGCACGCCGTGATGCGAGGTCGGCGTCGACAGCGACACCGAAAGGAGTGCTGCGACCACCGTGATCGCCCAATTGGACGTCCGGTCGATGCGGTCGCGCCAACTCGTCATCCGCCCGAGTTCACCACGGTAATAGTGGCAGAGCGCATTGGTGACCTCGATTGGTGTCCTAGGCAGCAACAATGGCCGCGCGCCCTCTCCTTCCCTTGCCGATAAAGTCCTGTCTTGCTCCATTTTCATGGCTCGTTCCTCCCTTCGTCTTCTTTTCGGCCATTCTGCGCCCGCAAGCGCGCCATTGCAAAACATCCAAAGCCGCCTTAGACGCATGCCTGAAACAAAAGGACGATGGACTGCGATGGCAAAGAAGATCGACGAAGAAGCCCTTGGCGAGGCCTATAACCGCGCGCTGGCGCTGGAAAAGGCCGGCGATGTCGACGCGGCCGTTGCAGCCTATCAGGAAGTCCTGGCAATCGATCCCGACGATCACGGCGGTGCGGCCGTGCGCATCGCCGCGATGGGCCGCGGCGAAACGCCGGTCAAGGCGCCCGACGCCTATGTCGAGACCTTGTTCGACCAGCATGCCGAGGTTTTCGAGGACGTGCTCGTCGAGCAGCTCGGCTATCACGTTCCGATGCTGGTGCGCCAGCGCCTGCAGGAACTGAAGCTCGGACCGTTCAAGCGGCTGCTCGATCTCGGCTGCGGCACGGGCCTCACCGGCGGCGCGCTACGCGACCTCTGCGCCGATATGACCGGCATCGACATATCGGAGAAGATGGTCGAGATCGCCCATGAGAAGGATCTCTACGAGACGCTCTTCGTCGCTGAGGTCGAGGATTTCCTCGATGACAACGACGAGGAGGCCTTCGACATCATCGCCGCCACCGACGTGCTGCCCTATCTCGGCGCGCTCGAACCGCTTTTCTTCGGCGCCGCCGAGAACCTGACGCCGGGCGGCTTGTTCATCTTCACCTCGGAAACCCTGCCCGAGGAAATACTCGCCGGCCGCGCCTATATGGTCGGCCCGCACCAGCGCTTCGCCCATGCCGACGCCTATGTGAGAGAACGCCTGACGGCCACCGGTTTCGAACTCGTCGAGATATCGGATATCAACGTGCGCATGGAAGACGGCGAGCCAACTCCCGGCCATCTCGTCATCGCCAGGCATATCGGCTGAGGCCGATACTTGCACGATCGGCGAACTATCCCTTGCGCGATGCTCTGCAACCTGATACTTAGTCGAACGGTAAAGTATTCGACAGGAAAGGTCGCCATATGTCGCTCGTGCTCTATGGACATCCGCTTGCCTCCTTCTGCCACAAGGTGCTGATCGCGCTTTACGAGAACGGTACCCCGTTCGAGGACCGCATCGTCGATCTTTCCAGCGAGGAGTCGCGCGCCGATCTTTTCCGCTTCTGGCCGATCGGCAAGATGCCGCTGCTGCGCGACGAGGCGCGCGACAGCACCATTCCCGAAACATCAATCATCATCGAATATCTCGAGCAATATTATCCGGGGCCTATCCGCCTGCTGCCGCTGGAGATCGACCGGGCGCTGCAGGTCCGTCTCTGGGATCGCTTTTTCGATCTCTATGTCCAGACACCTATGCAGACGCTGGTCAGCAACCACATGCGCCCAGAGGGCACGGCCGACGAACGCGAGGTTGAGGCCGCCAAGGCGACGCTTGCCACCGCTTACTCAATGATCGAAAAGCAGCTCGCCGATAAGCCGTGGATATCAGGCGACGGCTTCACCATGGCCGATTGCGCTGCAGCCCCAGCGCTCTTCTATGCCGAGACGCTGATTCCCTTCAGCCAGGAGCAGCCGAACCTTCGCGCCTATTACGATCGGCTGCTCGCGCGGCCATCCTTTGGACGGGTGCTGGAAGAGGCCCGCCCCTACTTCAAATTCTATCCCTATAAGGAAAGGCTGCCGGCGCGCTTTCGGGATGCGGCGGGATGATCGAGAGCCAGACTGATCTCGACCGCATGTTCCACGCGCTCTCCGACCGCAGCCGCCGCGGTATGATCGACCGGCTCGGTCGCGGCCCCGCCTCAGTCACCGAACTGGCGGCGCCGCTTGCCGTTGCCCTGCCGACGGTGCTGAAACATCTGCAGGTGTTGGAGGAAAGCGGTCTTGTCCTTTCCGCAAAGGCCGGTCGCGTGCGCACCTACCGCCTGCAGAAGGACGCGCTTGCCGCCGTCGAGCGCTGGGTGGAGCAGCGAAAGATCCAATGGACCACCACCTTCGACCGCCTCGACCAATTTCTGGCTGATGAACCGGAGACATTTTCCGAATGACGACACGATCCGCCGAACACGCCACTCTCGTCATCGAGCGTCACCTGAAGGCGCCCGTCGCCCGCGTCTTCCGCGCTTGGTCGGCGCCAGAGGCCAAACGCCAATGGTTCGCCTGCCACGGCGAATGGGTGCCGCTGGACTACGGGCTCGATTTCCGCCCCGGTGGCAAGGAAAGGAACTACGTCGCCGATACTGACGGCCTCCTGCACGCCTATGACGCCCATTACATCGATATCGTGCCCGATGCCCGCATCATCTATGCCTATGAGATGAAGCTTGGGGAAAGCCGCATCTCCGCATCGCTCACAACCATCGCCTTTGAAGCCGAACCCGGCGGCACGAAAATGGTCTTCACCGAACAGGTGGTCTTCCTCGACGGCTACGCTGACAACGGCGCCCGCCTCCAGGGCACCGAAATCGGCCTCGACAATCTGCAACTCTTCCTCGAGCGCGAGGAAAGCCCGATCCACTGACACATGTCGCCAAATCAAGTTCGATGCGACGCGTTTCAGGCGATATTGCCAAGCCTCAAGCGCTGCTTGGTTTTTTTCGGGAGCCGGCGGGGCGAGCGGCAGCCCGCGTTGACGTGTTGAGTGCGGCGGCGGCGCGAACGAGCGCCTTCAATGCTTGCTCGTTGATCTCATCGCCCTCATGGAAATCGATGGCGCGCCTGGTATTGCCGTCAAGGCTGGAGTTGAAGAGGCCTGAAGGGTCCTCCAGCGATGCGCCCTTGGCGAAGGTCAGCTTCACCACGCTTTTGTAGGTCTCGCCGGTGCAGATGATGCCGGCGTGCTCCCACACCGGAACGCCTCTCCACTTCCATTCCTCGACCACGTCGGGCTCGGCCTGCCTAATGAGAGTTCGGACCCGGGCGAGCGTCTCGCCTCGCCAATCGCTCAACTCCTCGATTCTCGCATCGATCAAACGAGAAGGAGAGTCTCCGTCTTTCTCTTCGCTGGAGCCGCTCTTCTTCATGGTTGCCGTGGCTTTCTTCATCAATATCGCTCCTCCATCCCTTAAGTGCTGATGACCTAGAGCGCCGTGCGTCCTTTCAGACGCACAAAGGACGCTCTAACGCATTAAATCTACGCATCCGCTTACATTCGTTCACCAGGCAATCGGCTGGCTTGCTCCACCCAGGCGGCGAGCTGAGCCTCGTCGAGTTGGTCTTCCTCATGGATGTTGAAGTAACGCACTTCCTTTTGCTTGGACTCGCCGGGCGGGATGGGACTGAGCGACGTACCACGGAAGAAAGCAAGTTTGATGTATTTCGCGAAGCAATGGACACCGAGAAACCAGCCCTGCCCTTCCATGCCATAGAGCGGCGAGTTCCATTTCACGGCCTTATACACCCCCGGCACCATGCGCGTGATGAGCGCATCGAGGCGATGCCCGATGTCGCTTTTCCAGCCCGGCATGGCGGCGATGTAGGCTTGCACGGGAGCGTCGCCGTAACCCTTGGCGATCTGAGGGTTGCCGCCCGAGAGAAGGGTCGGCTCCGCGGTATCAGGCGTGACTGCTGTCTTCTTCGTGATCTTCGCTGCGGTCTTGGATGTCTTCCCGGACATTGCCTTCACTCCTACCCTCCGCTGCGTCCCGCGCCGCGCCACTTGGTGGCATATGGCAGCGCGAACAAGTAGAGACCAGTGAGCAGGAGCAAGGTCAGCGGCAGCAGCGCCATGAGCCCCACCCAGACGGATGATTTCTCCCGCACCATCGCGATGATATTAATTATGACGGCCAGCGTAAAGGCAATGGACAGCCAACGGTGGATCTGCCGAAACCAGTTATTCCAATTCAAGGGAACCTCCTGCGAAAACAAGCCGAAGCGGATGGCGTGATCCGTTTGGCCGCGGCCTCACTCTATCCGCGCCAGGACCTGCTCGAGATTTGCAAAGAACCGCTCCCACCCGCTCCTGGCGCCCCCGTAGGCCTGCCGCTGATCCGGTCGAAAGCCCGACTGCTCCATGCGCAGCTGCGTGCCCGCGCTCGTGGGCGTGAGAGYCCAGGTGACGACGCTCGCGAGATCATAGGCAGCCCAGGTGTAAGACAGGGTTTTGTTCGGTTCGACTTCCAGGACCTGGCAATCGACGGAGCCCCAATCCGCGCTCAGCTTGAAACGGTGATCCACGACCGGCACGAAGTCGTTCTTCATCAGCCAGTCCGCGATCAGATGTGGCTGGGTGAGCGCCCGCCAGATCTTTTCCGGCGGAAAAGGGATCTCTCGTTCGACGACGACGGAACGAGTTTCAGTCGATATTTCGGTCATTGGTCCATCCTTTTCAGTAGATCTTCCAGCTGGTCGAACCGATTTTGCCAAAAGCCGGCCATCTCACTTGTCCAGTCGACCAGCGGCGCCAGCGCACCGAGCTGCGCGCTGTAATGCGTCTGGCGACCTTCGTGACGATCACGCACCAATCCGGCCTGTTTCAGGATTCCGAGATGTTTTGAGACGACTGGTTGCGAGACCCCGGCCCGAGCCGTCAGAGCCCCGACCGTCTTCTCTCCTTCGCGGCACAGCCGTTCGAAAAGAGCCCTCCGGGTCGGATCGGCGAGCGTTCTGAAGAGCACGTCTTGGGTGTCCGACATCTACGATCCATACCCCGTTGGCTATGGATTTACGTATAGCCATGAAGGTATGAGTGTGTCAAGCCGGACGTAAGGCGAGCTAGGGGAAACTATTGTTGCTGATTTTGGCGCGTGCCGCAGCGCACCTCGGCAGAGACGGCTGATTCTCTCATACCCAAGCGGCTATACATCATCGCCATTGGTGATGCATGCTCGCACCGGCACGCCTCGCCTATGCCGAGGTCATGCAGCTTCGCGAATAGCGCCGGGATCAATGGCCGCTGTCTGTACCGAGGATCGCGGCAAGCAGTCGGCCCTCCAGCTCGGCAAGGCCAGGATGGCCGTGCCGGCGCGGATGCGGATAGGGAATGGGAAGATCGAGTGCGATCCGCCCCTCGTCGAGCACGATGACCCGGTCGGCGAGATGCACCGCCTCGCTGACATCATGTGTGACGAGCACGGCGGTGAAGCCGAGTTCGCGCCAGACACGGTTGATGAGTTCCTGCATGCTGATCCGCGTCAGCGCATCGAGCGCGCCGAGCGGTTCGTCGAGCGCCAGCACACCCGGCCGGCTGACCAGAGCGCGCGCCAGCGCCACACGCTGCCGCTGTCCGCCGGATAGTCGCGCCGGCCATTCCCCGACCTTTTCTCCAAGCTGAACTTCCGAAAGCACTGCATCCGCCGCCTTCAGCGCTGCGTGCTTATCGATTCCGTCGCCGAGCCCGACCACGACATTGTCGGCAACGCTGAGCCAGGGCAGCAGCCGCGGCTCCTGGAAAACGATGCGCGCATTGGGGCTCGCTTCCGAGCCGTCGGCATTTTCGAAATGCAGCTCGCCGGCACTCGGCTCGTCGAGCCCCATCAGGATGCGCAGCAGCGTGCTCTTGCCGCAGCCGCTCTTGCCGATCACGGCGACGAACTGGCCGGCTGGGATATGCAGGTTGATGCCGCGCAGGACACGGTTGGTGCCGAAGCTTTTTTCCAGCCCCGTCAGGCTGATCGCGGCAGCGCCCGCTCCCGCCACGGGCGCGGTATCACGCTCGTAAACTGGTTCTTCGGCGACGGCGTGGAAACGCTCATGGGTGACGACGGTCATGGCGTCTCTCCTATTTCTGATAGACCGGGTTCCAGGCGAGCAGCCGCCTCTCCAGAACCCGGGCGATGACATCGGCAAGCTTGCCGAGCACGGCATAGATGACGAGGGCGAGCACGACGACGTCAGTCATCATGAATTCGCGGGCATTGTTGGCCATGTGGCCGATGCCTGAGGATGCTGCGATCGATTCCGATACGATCAGCGTCAGCCACATGATGCCGAGCGCATATCTGAGGCCGACGAAGATCGACGGCAGCGCGCCTGGAAAGATCACCTTGCGGAAGAGCGTCCAGTTGCCCATGCCATAGACCTTGCCCATCTCGATCAGATCGCGATCGACATTGCGCACGCCGTGATAGGTGTTGAGATAGACTGGGAAGAGCACGCCGAGCGAGGTGAGAAACAGCTTCGATTCCTCGCCGATCCCGAACCACAGGATGACGAGCGGGATCATTGCCAGGTGCGGAATGGTGCGCAGCATCTGCAGCGTGGTATCGGTCAGTTGCTCGGAAATACGCGACACGCCATTGGCGATACCGAGCAGGAAGCCGATCGAACCGCCGACGAGAAGGCCGGCAAAGGCGCGGCCGGCGCTCACCAGCACGTCATTCGGCAACTGGCCGGAAACCGTCGTCGACCAGAAGGCGAGGCCGACATCGGCCGGCGACGGCATGATGCGCGACGAGATCCAGCCGGCCGAGGAGGCAAGCTGCCAGAACGCCACGATCGCCACCGGCACCAGATAGGGCGTCAGCTTCTCCAGGCCGGGCAGCGGCAGGCGGAACCTCGCCTTCCCGGCCTTTTCGGAAGTGACCGACCGTACGAACGGAGTATCGAAAGTCGACATGCATTGTCCTCGCGCTTATCGGGAGCAGGATGCCGCAAGCCGTAAGCGGCTTGCGACGGTGTCACGCTCTGCGTCTTCGTTCGAGATCAGGAGCCGGAGACGACTTTCAGATTGCCGCCATGGCTGCCGCCTGCGAAGACCTGCTTGCGGCCGAACTCGTTGTTGAAACCCAGGCGCTGCTGGTCGCGGGTAATGCCGAGCTCAGGGAAAAGCAGCTCGGCGACGCGATAGGCCTCTTCGAGATGCGGATAGCCGGAGCCGATCACCGTATCGATGCCGATCTCCTGATACTCGCGAAGGCGCGCAGCCACCGTCTTCGGCGATCCCACAAGCGCCGTGCCCGCACCGGCGCGCACCAGGCCGACACCGGCCCAGAGGTTCGGCGAGACTTCGAGCTTGTCGCGGCGCCCGCCATGAAGGGCGGCCATGCGCTTCTGGCCGACTGAGTCGGACTCCTGGACGAAGCGCTCCTGCGCCTCGCGGATCGTATCATCGTCAAGATGGCGGATCAGCCGCTCGGCCGCCTCCCATGCCTCATCATCGGTTTCGCGCACGATGAAGTGCAGGCGGATGCCGAAGCTCACCTCGCGGCCGCGTTCGCCGGCGGCCTTGCGCACCTTGGTGATCTTCTCGGCAACCTGTGCCGGCGGCTCGCCCCAGGTCAGATACTTGTCGACCCGGCCAACGGAGAAATCGATGCCGGCATCCGACGAACCGCCGAAATAGAGCGGCGGGCGCGGGTTCTGCACCGAGGGAAAGCCGAGGCGCGCATTGGTCGCCTTGATGTATTTGCCGTCGAAGCTTGCCGTTCCCTTTTCCAGCAGTTCCTCAAAGACGGTGAAGAACTCCTCGGCATGGGCGTAGCGCTCGTCATGCTCGAGATGGATGCCGTCGCCGGCAAGCTCCGCCGGGCTGCCGCCGACGACGATGTTGAGCAGCAGCCGGCCGTTGGAGATGCGGTCGAGCGTCGTCGCAAGACGCGCGTAATAGGCAGGCGATGCCGTGCCGGGGCGGATTGCCACCAGGAACTGCAGCTTCTCGGTCTTGGCGGCAAGGGCTGCCGCCGTCACGAAGGATTCCTCGCAGGCAACCCCGGTCGGCAGCAGCACGCCGGAATAGCCGAGCCGGTCGACGGCCTGGGCGATCTGCGTGAGATAACCGATCTCCGGCGCACGGTTGAGCTCGGAGGAGCCGAGATAGGTGCCGTCGCCCGATGTCGGGATGAACCAGAGAAAGTTGATGGGCCCGGATATAGCTGTATGGGAGGTGGTGGTCATGGAAGACGGTCCTTTAGCTGCGGAATTCGCGGTCGAGATGGCTCTCTGCACGTGACGACGCACAAACCGTCTGCCCGCATAACGCCGCCGCACGGATGCTTGGGAGGATCGTGGTGGTGGCGGAGGGTGCAAGAAGGCCGGCTGTCTGTCTGTGCGTGAGCATCTGAAATGTCCCTGTCGATCGAGAGGATACTGACATAGACCAGTAATTAGATCGACAATATCAATTTGCTATTGTAATCCGTTTTGGAGAATATTTTTCCGGTTCAGCGGCATGGAGGACCTCTCCATGCCGCCTCGCGGAAATCTTGGCACCGGGCGGAAAGTCAGCTCGCCTTGGGACGCCAGACGATATCGCCGGTTACGAGCTTCTTCGGCAGGATGCCGAGCCCATGGAATTCGTCTGCGAGTGCCTGCTGATAGGCAGCGGCGGCATCGGTGATGGTCGAGACGCTGCCGAGATCGGCGCCCTTGCGCGTCAATGTCACGCGCGTCACGTCGGCCGGCACGCCGGTAATTTCGGAAAGCTCCTTGACCGTTTCGTCGAGATTGCTCTGTGCCGACTTCCCGACCTTGGCAAGCTCATTGATCACGTCGACGACCACTTGCCCGTTGGCATCGGTGAAATCGCGATTGGCGAGGAAGAAGCTGTAGGAATCAACGATGCCTTCAGCGGTCGTCAGGATACGTGTCTCCGGATCAGCTTCGGCAATCGCCAGATAAGGATCCCAGATCGACCAGGCGTCGATGCTGCCATTCTTGAACGCGGCGGCGGCATCCGGCGGCGAAAGATCGACCTGCTCGACATCTTCGGGCTTCAGGCCCGCCTTGCGCAAAACCTTGACGGTTACATTATGCGCGCTGGAGCCGCGCTTGAAAGCGACCTTTTTACCCTTGAGGTCTTCAAGTGTCTTGATGGACGAATCCTTGCGCACGAGGATAGCCGAGGCTGCCGGGCTGCCCTTGTAGAGACCGACATAATAGAGCTGCCCGCCGGCCGCCTGGGCAAAGAGCGGCGGCACATCGCCGGTCGCACCGAAATCGAGAGCGCCGGCGCCCAGCGCTTCGAGAAGCGGCGGGCCGGAGGTGAATTCCGACCAGCTGACAGTAATGCCGTGATCGGCAAGCCGCTTTTCAAGTGCGCTGCGACGCTTGGCGAGCGCCAGCACGCCGTTCTTCTGCCAGCCGATACGGAATTCGCTGGCGGCAGCGCGCGCCGGCCGGACAGCCGGCAGGATTGCCGTGGCCGCAGCGGCTGCGAAAAGCCCGAGCGTTTGTCGACGTGAAATCATGACTTTCCCTTTTTTTGATGGTGCCGGGCCCGTTTCGGCTGGTCGACCCTGTCAGTGATGAACGCCATGATGATGAAATCTATAATTTATATCGACAATTTTATTTGCAAGATTCCGCCTTTGCTGAAATTTTGCGGCCCGGAAATCACCCTTGAGCGGAATTTTTTCGCGCGGCCCCTATGCCGCCTACTATCCCGGCTCACTCCCGACCTTCGGCGGCCAGCCGCTCGCAGATGAAGGTGGGGCCGCCGGCAAGACGCTTCGCAAGCAGGCTTGTGGGATCGACCATGCGCCAATAGGGCGTAACCGTCGAAACCGGCTCGCCCTTCTCCAGCGCGCCGAAGGACAACTCGGCKATCGCACGCAAATGCCGCTGCACGGTCACCGGACAACAGGCGTCCGCCCCGTATTGACCGGCAAGACGGCGGCGGACAACGCCGACTTCGGTGAGGACACCTTCCGGTGCCGATCGAATCTGTTCTGCGACCATCTGCTGCGATGGAATAAGCATCGCCTGCATTCCGTTGCGGCCTTTGCGCCGCGGCTTGATCGTCGGAATTTCGCTCATGTCACCCCCGGAACATAATGCCTTCCCTCCAATCTAGGGCTCGGCCGAACGGTAGCCAGCCTCATATGCGTCTATCGGAAAGGAAGTCCGTCTTCATGGGCTTTTCTGCTCCCGCCGTTTCGGTTAATCCTCGGGCCTGCACTTCAGGAAAAGGATAGGACATATGGCAAAAGTCGCGTTCATCGGTCTCGGCGTCATGGGTTTCCCAATGGCGGGGCATTTGAAGACGAAAGGCGGCCACGATGTCACCGTCTATAACCGCACGCCGGCAAAGGCCGCCGCCTGGGCCGAGAAATTTTCAGGACACGCCGCCCCCACCCCGGCCGAGGCCGCCACTGGGGCCGATTTCGTCTTCGTCTGCGTCGGCAATGACGAAGATCTCCGCTCGGTGACATTGGGCGAAAACGGCGCCTTGCACGGCATGAAGCCCGGTTCGGTGCTGATCGACAATACCACCGCCAGCGCTGAAGTCGCCCGCGAACTTTATGCCGCGGCGAAGGAAAAAGCTGTCGATTTCATTGACGCTCCCGTCTCCGGCGGCCAGGCCGGCGCTGAAAACGGCGTCCTGACCGTCATGTGCGGCGGCGACGAGGCCGTCTTCGAACGCGCCAGACCTGTCATCGACGCCTATGCCCGCATGGTTGGTTTGATGGGACCGGCAGGCTCGGGCCAGTTGACCAAGATGGTCAACCAGATCTGCATCGCCGGCCTCGTCCAGGGACTTGCCGAGGCGCTGCATTTCGGCAAGCGTGCCGGCCTCGATATCGAAAAGGTGGTCGAGGTGATTTCCAAGGGGGCAGCCGGCTCCTGGCAGATGGAAAACCGCCACAAGACCATGAACGCAGGCAAGTATGATTTCGGCTTCGCGGTCGACTGGATGCGCAAGGATCTCGGCATCGTGCTCACCGAAGCCCGCCGCAACGGCGCCAAGCTGCCGGTCACCGCCGTCGTCGACCAGTTCTACGGCGACGTGCAGGCGATGGGCGGCAATCGTTGGGACACATCCTCGCTGCTCGCCCGCCTGGAAAAATGATCGGCCCCTCCTCCGATGCGGCCGAATTGATCGCGCATCTCGAAACGCTGCGCTCGGAGGAGAATGTCGCCGGCATGGCGCGCTTCGGTATTGTTACCGGCCGCGCCCTCGGTATCTCCAATCCCGATATCAAGGCGGTCGCCAGAGTGGCGAAGAAGGATCACGTCAGGGCAATGCAGCTCTGGCGAAGCGATATCCGCGAAGCCCGCCTACTTGCCCTCTACACGGCCGAGCCGAAGCGGTTGACGACGGAAGAAGCCCAAAATTGGGCCGATGATTTCAACTCCTGGGAGATCGTCGATTGCGCCGCCGATCTCTTCGTCGAGGCCCGGTTGGACGAGCTCATCTGGGAATTCGCTGCCGACGAGCGCGAATTCGTCCGGCGCACAGCCTTCGCCATGATTGCCGGCGGTGCCGTCCACCGGAAAAAGGAGCCCGACGCCACCATTCTTGCCTGGCTGCCGCTGATCAAGGCTCATTCCGGCGACCCCCGAAACTTCGTGCGCAAGGCGGTGAATTGGGCGCTGCGCAATGTCGGCAAGCGCAATCTGGCCTGCCATGCGCCGGCGCTGGCACTCGCAAAGGCCCTGGCGGAAAGCCCTGATAAAACTGCCCGCTGGATCGGCAAGGATGCCGTCAGGGAGCTGGCCGGCGAAAAGCTGCTGGCACGGTTGAGATAAGGCCGATCGGCTCCCAAACTATGTCGCGCAAACTGTGCAGTGTTTTGCGATGACGACATACGGAAAATAAAGCCCCAAAGTGCAAGGCTGAAAGATTGCGACGCGCTTCAGGCTGAAGCCTCTTCGTCAATGCTGCCTGGATTTCTCGACCAGGAAATCGATCAGCACCCGCACCGCCGGCGGCATGCCCTTGGCCGTCGTGAAAACGATGTAGAACTGGCTCTCCTCCGACTGCCATTCCGGCAGCACCCGCACCAGCTTGCCAGCCTGGAGATCGGCCTCGCAGGCGCTTTCGAGCAGAAGCCCGAAGCCGAGACCGGCCCGGGCCGCGTCGAGGATGGCGGTCATGCTGCGGCAGGTGAGCCGCGGCTGATGACGAATCACCTGTTTGGCGTCATTCGGACCGACCAGTTCCCAGGTGTGGAACGACACCCATGACGTCATTGCCAGCGTCGGAAGGTCGGCGAGCTCGTCAACGCAATTCAAACTGCCGGTACGCTCGACGAGCGAGGGACTTGCGACCAGGATACGTCGCGCCCGGTCGAGCTTGCGCATCGTCAGGCTCGTCTGCGTCTCCGGCTCGTTGGTCGCCCTCACCTCGAGATCGATCCGTTCGTTGATGAGGTCGGCGCGCCGGTCGGAGCCGATGATCTGCAGCTTGATCTTCGGGTAACGTTCCAAGAATTCAGGCAGGATGCCCCCGACCGAGATGTCGACGAGAGCGAGCGGGCACCCCATCCGCACCACGCCCTGTGGATCGGATTGGGCCTCGGTGACGATCGACTTGGCGCGGTCGGCCTCCTGCAGGATGGTCTGGCATCTTTCGTAAAAAGCTTGACCGATCTCTGTCACCCGGAAGTGACGCGTCGAGCGTTCTATAAGCCTTGCGCCAAGCCCATCCTCGAGACGGCTGACCCGCCTGCTGAGTTTCGAACGTGGTATTTTGAGATCGCGACTTGCAGAAGCGAAACCGCCGCTGGAGACGACAGCGGCGAAATAATAGTAGTCGTTGAGATCGTCCATAAGAACAAGCTATCCGAGAGTGTGAATGAATGCCAGCCCCCAGCAAAGGTTGTATCCTCACTCCCAAAAAGCTGTAATCACATTGTCGGCATTAGATTTTCTTTTCACGACCCGTTGCGGCAAGCTAGCCGATGCAGACGAAGTCAATCAATCGACAGCCGTCCGCACGGCAATATCTCGGCCGATCCAGCTTGCTTGAAAAATTGAAAACGGGGGTGCCTCAATAGCCGAGGCTAACAAAATGCCGACATACGATACGAAACGTACCTGTTCGGCTCACCTGAAAAGACGATCCAGAAAGACTGCCTTGAAGACTGTGCGTCAAAAACGCTGCAAGGACGGTCCGGCAGGGAAGACCGGACCCGTCCCCGTAGCTGATCGGAGGTCACTCGGATCAGAAACTGATTTAAGTGCTCCCGGTCCGAAGACCGGGAGCATATCCACCAAGTGGATTAGAACGAACGCTGCAGACGGAAGTAGCCCGTCGTGGTGTCGTCGCCATCTTCCGGATCGAGCCACTGAACCGAAGCCTTGGCGTAGAAGTTGTCGACGATCTGGTAATCAACCGTCAGACCAGCCTTCCAGGCA
>NZ_JBFTQY010000084.1:0-26655 GCF_056399245.1 Rhizobium sp. 01N447_2 | reverse complement strand
CCGTTCTCCTGCAGGACGGTGAATCCGCATCCGACATGTCTGCGTCCGCTCCGGCAGCAGCGCCGGCTGCTGCACCGCAGGCCGCGCAGGAGGAAAAACCGGCTGCCGCAACTCCGGCATCCGCACCCGTTCCGGCCGAGCCGAAAGCCCAGGTGCAGAACGACCCCGAAATCCCGGCCGGCACCGAAATGGTGTCGACGACCGTGCGCGAAGCGCTTCGTGACGCCATGGCCGAGGAAATGCGCGCCGACGAAAACGTCTTCGTCATGGGCGAGGAAGTCGCCGAATATCAGGGCGCCTACAAGGTCACGCAGGGGCTGCTGCAGGAATTCGGCCCCCGCCGCGTCGTCGATACGCCGATCACCGAGCATGGCTTTGCCGGCGTCGGCGTCGGTGCCGCAATGGCCGGCCTTCGCCCGATCGTCGAATTCATGACCTTCAACTTCGCCATGCAGGCAATCGACCAGATCATCAACTCCGCTGCCAAGACGCTTTATATGTCAGGCGGCCAGATGGGCGCTCCGATCGTCTTCCGCGGCCCGAATGGTGCAGCGGCCCGTGTCGGCGCCCAGCACAGCCAGGATTATGCAGCCTGGTACAGCGCCATTCCCGGCCTGAAGGTCGTCATGCCCTACACGGCATCCGATGCCAAGGGCCTGCTGAAGGCTGCGATCCGCGATCCGAACCCGGTCATCTTCCTCGAAAACGAAATTCTCTACGGCCAGCATTTCGATGTGCCGAAGCTCGACAATTTCGTCCTGCCGATCGGCAAGGCGCGCATCCATCGTCCGGGCAAGGACGTCACGGTCGTCTCCTTCGGCATCGGCATGACCTATGCGATCAAGGCTGTCGCCGAACTCGAAAAGCTCGGCATCGATGTCGAACTGATCGACCTTCGCACTATCCGCCCGATGGACCTGCCGGCTGTGATCGAATCGGTGAAGAAGACCGGCCGTCTGGTGACCGTCGAGGAAGGTTATCCGCAATCATCAGTCGGCACCGAAATCGCCACCCGCGTCATGCAGCAGGCCTTCGATTATCTCGATGCGCCGATCCTGACGATCGCAGGCAAGGACGTTCCGATGCCTTACGCCGCCAATCTCGAAAAGCTCGCCCTTCCGAACGTCGGCGAAGTGGTCGATGCGGTGAAGGCTGTTTGCTACAAATAAGGGGAGGGTGTTTCGATGCCKATCAATATCACGATGCCCGCCCTCTCTCCGACCATGGAGGAAGGCAATCTTTCCAAATGGCTGGTCAAGGAAGGCGACAAGGTCAAGTCCGGCGATGTGATCGCCGAGATCGAAACCGACAAGGCGACGATGGAAGTCGAAGCCGTCGATGAAGGCACTGTCGCCAAGCTCGTCGTTGCCGCCGGCACCGAAGGCGTCAAGGTCAATGCGCTGATAGCGGTTCTCGCCGCCGATGGCGAGGATGTCTCCGCTGCCGCAAGCAGTGCGGGTTCCGCCGCTCCGGCCCCGAAAGCTGACGGTGCAKCCGCGCCGAAGGCCGAGGCTGYACCGGCTCCCGCCCAGTCTACTCCGGCTGCGGCACCTGTAACCACCGCCGCAGCCGCCTCGGTTTCATCTGATGGCAACCGCACCTTCTCTTCGCCGCTTGCCCGCAGGCTGGCCAAGGAAGCCGGTATCGACCTTTCGGCAGTTGCAGGCTCCGGCCCGCACGGCCGCGTCGTCAAGAGCGACATCGAAGCCGCCGTTGCCGGCGGTGGCGCCAAGGCTGCTGCTGCGCCCGTATCTGCGGCCGCCGCGCCGGCTCCGGCCGCCGCTGCACCGAAGGGCGCGTCCGAAGAAGCCGTGCTTAAGCTCTTCGAACCTGGTTCCTACGAGCTCGTGCCGCATGACGGCATGCGCAAGACGATCGCCAGGCGCCTGGTCGAATCCAAGCAGACGATCCCGCATTTCTACGTCAGCGTCGATTGCGAACTCGATGCGCTGCTGGCGCTGCGCGCCCAGCTGAACGATGCGGCTCCGCGCAAGGACAACGGTCCGGCCTACAAGCTCTCGGTCAACGACATGGTCATCAAGGCCATGGCGCTGGCGCTGCGCGACGTTCCGGATGCCAATGTCTCCTGGACCGACAGCAACATGGTCAAGCACAAGCACGCCGATGTCGGCGTTGCTGTCTCGATCCCCGGCGGCCTGATCACGCCGATCATCCGCAAGGCCGAGGAAAAGACCCTGTCGACGATCTCCAACGAGATGCGCGATCTCGGCAAGCGGGCCAAGGATCGCAAGCTGAAGCCTGAGGAATATCAGGGCGGCACCAGCTCGGTCTCCAACATGGGCATGATGGGCGTGAAGAACTTCGCAGCCGTCGTCAACCCGCCGCATGCGACGATCCTCGCGGTCGGTGCCGGCGAACAGCGGGTTGTCGTCAAGAAGGGCGAAATGGCAATCGCCACCGTGATGTCAGTCACGCTCTCGACCGACCATCGCTGCGTCGACGGCGCGCTCGGCGCCGAGCTGCTCCAGGCCTTCAAGGGCTACATCGAGAACCCGATGGGCATGCTTGTCTGATAGCGGCGCGGAGGCGGAAATGACCAAGACCGTTCTTTGCTATGGCGACTCGCTGACCTGGGGTTATGACGCCGAGACGATCGGCCGTCATGACTACAAGAATCGCTGGCCGAGCGTGCTTCAAGCCGCGCTCGGCAGTGAGGCGCGCGTCATCGCCGAAGGCCTGAACGGCCGCACGACCGCTTTCGACGACCACCTCGCCGATTGCGACCGCAACGGTGCGCGCATCCTGCCGACGATCCTGCAGACGCATGCGCCGCTCGACCTCGTTGTCCTTCTGCTCGGCACCAATGACATGAAGCCGGTCGTGGCGGGCTCGGCCTTTGCCGCATGCCAGGGCATCAGCCGGCTCGTGCGGCTGATCCGCAATCACGCCTGGCCCTTCGAATTCGATGGGCCGGAGATTCTGATCGTGGCGCCGCCGGCGATCCGCGCGACGGGCAATGTGCCCTTCGCCGCGTCGTTTCCGGGCGGCATCGAGGAATCGGCAAAGCTTGCAACGCTTTATCGTGATCTTGCCGACGAACTCGGTTGTGGCTTCTTCGACGGCAATTCCGTCGCCAAGACCACACCGATCGATGGCATTCACCTCGATGCGGAGAATACGCGTGCGCTCGGCCGCGGGCTGGAATCGATCGTGCGGATGATGCTGGGGATCTGACCATGACCTCCTTCATCGCCCTCCGGCAGGCCTCACGGCGGGATGCCTCGGAGCTGGCGATTCTGGCGGATATCGCATCGCACGGTTTTGCCACCTGGCTCTGGTTTGCCGATGTGGAAAACGCGTCAGCGACACGCCGCTGGAGCGGGGCCGGCTGAAGATGAGCGAGGACGAAGCTGTCGGCAGCTGGCGGAATGCCGTCATTGCCGAGGCCTATGGCGAGGTCGCGGGTGTGGCGATCGGCCATGCGCTGGATGAGGGGATAGGCGATATCGAAGCGACGATTCCGGCGACCGCACCGATGCTCGCCTTGCAGAAAACGGTTGTGGGAAGCTGGTTCATCGGCAGTCTCGGCGTCTATCGCCATCTGCGCGGCATCGGCATCGGACGCAGGCTGCTGGACGATCAGATCGAAAGGGCCGATCGGCGGCCCGTCAGCCTGATCACCGCAAGCGACAACGAAGCGGCTTTGTCGCTTTATGGAAAAAACGGATTCCTGGAGGCTGCGCGCGCCGATGCCGTGCCGCTCTTCGAAAACAGCAAGAGACACGCGTGGGTGCTCATGACCCGCAGCGCAGCGTAACAAAGGCAGGAAACACATGGCTGAATCCTACGACGTCATCATCATCGGCTCCGGTCCCGGCGGCTATGTCGCCGCCATCCGCGCCAGCCAGCTCGGTCTTAAGACCGCGATCGTCGAGCGCGAGCATATGGGAGGCATCTGCCTGAACTGGGGCTGCATCCCGACCAAGGCGCTGCTGCGCTCGGCCGAGGTGCTCGACCACGCCAATCACTTCAAGGATTACGGCCTCGTTCTCGAAGGCACGGTCAAGCCGGATGCCAAAGCCGTCGTCGGCCGCTCGCGCGCCGTCTCCGCCCGCCTGAATGCCGGCGTCGGCTTCCTGATGAAGAAGAACAAGATCGACATCATCTGGGGCGAAGCGAAGATCACCAAGGCTTCGACCGGGACCCAGGCGGGCGAGATCGTCGTCGGCAAGTCGTCGAAGCCGGTCGTCGAGCCGCAGCATCCGCTGCCGAAGAACGTCAAGAGCGGCGAGGGCACTTATACCGCCAAACACATCATCATCGCTACCGGCGCCCGCCCGCGCGCGCTGCCCGGCATCGAGCCGGATGGCAAGCTGATCTGGACCTATTTCGAGGCGCTGAAGCCGGACGTGCTGCCGAAGTCGCTGATCGTCATGGGCTCCGGCGCGATCGGCATCGAATTCGCCAGCTTCTATCGCTCGATGGGCGTCGATGTGACCGTCGTCGAAGTCATGCCGACCATCATGCCGGTCGAGGATGCCGAGATAACGGCGATCGCCCGCAAGCAGCTTGAAAAGCGCGGCCTCAAGATCTTCACCAGCGCCAAGGTCTCGAAGGTCGACAAGGCCACGAACAGCGTTACCGCCCATGTCGAGACGGCCGATGGCAAGGTGCAGCAGATCACTGCCGACCGGCTGATTTCGGCCGTCGGTGTTCAGGGCAATATCGAAAACCTCGGTCTCGAGGCGCTCGGCGTCAAGACCGACCGCGGCTGCGTCGTCATCGACGGCTACGGCAAGACCAATGTCGCCGGCATCTATGCGATCGGCGATGTCGCCGGCCCACCGATGCTGGCGCACAAGGCAGAGCATGAGGGCGTCGTCTGCGTCGAAAAGATCGCCGGCCTCCCGAACGTTCATCCCACAGACAAGGGCAAGGTCCCGGGCTGCACCTATTGCAATCCGCAGGTCGCCTCCGTCGGCATCACCGAAGCCAAAGCCAAGGAGCAGGGCCGCGACATCCGCGTCGGTCGCTTCTCCTTCGCGGCAAACGGCAAGGCGATCGCGCTCGGCGAAGACCAGGGCATGGTGAAGGTGATCTTCGACAAGAAGACCGGCGAGCTCCTCGGCGCCCACATGGTCGGCGCCGAAGTCACCGAACTCATCCAGGGCTTCGTCGTCGCGATGAACCTCGAAACGACCGAGGAAGAGCTGATGCACACGATCTTCCCGCATCCCACCGTGTCCGAAACGATGAAGGAAGCGGTGCTAGATGCCTACGGCCGTGTGCTGAACGCTTGAGAATTTCCGAAGCTGCCCTTTATCCCGGGGTGGAGAATCCATCCCCTCGGGGTGGGCCATCCCCCGGAGTGTAAAGCCATTCCGCTGGGGTGGAAAAAACGAAAGGAAATCATCATGTCTATGGAGACGCAGGCGTTGCTGGTATTTTTGCTGATCGGCCTGGTTGCAGGCTTCCTCGCAAGCCTGGTCGTCGGTGGCGGCGGGCTGATAAGATGCCTGCTGAGCGGCATTATCGGCGCCTTTGTCGGCGGTTATCTGTTCAGCGCGCTCGGCATTTCGCTGGGCATTGAAAACGCGCTGGTGGTGCAGATCATCCACGCCACCGTCGGCGCCATCATCGTGGTTCTGATCGCAAGGGCGGTCGCTTGAGGCGTAACTGAGGGTAGGGGAAGACATGGAAAGCGTCGGCTGGATTTCGGCAATCATCATCGGCGGGCTTGCGGGCTGGCTCGCCGGCAAGCTGATGGAAGCGCGATACGGTATTTTCCTGAACATCGTGCTCGGCATCGTCGGTTCGGTCGTCGCAAGCGCCGTCCTCGCGCAGTTCCATGTCGAGGTGGTCGGCGGGCGGCTCGGTTACTTCGTGACGGGTTTCCTCGGCGCCTGCTTGTTGATATTCCTTGCGCGGCTGGTGCGGCGCTAATGCATGTCGCCCAAAAGTGCGCAGCGGTTTTGGGATAACGACTTGCACAAAACAAAGACTTAAAGAGCGTCGCATGACTCCGGTTTGACGCGATGCTCTTTAGATGATTTGCCGCATAGGGGCGGTAGAAAGCTGAAACTGCAATGGTGACGATCCTCGATACGATCAATCCCGACGCCAAGCGCGTGCGGCATCCCGAGAAGGCGCATCGGCCTGATACGGAAGTCATGCGCAAGCCGGACTGGATTCGCGTCAAGGCGCCGACCTCCAAGGGTTATGCCGAAACGCGCGCGATCGTGAAGGAGCACAAGCTCGTCACCGTCTGCGAGGAGGCCGGCTGCCCGAATATCGGCGAGTGCTGGGACAAGAAGCACGCGACCTTCATGATCATGGGCGAGATCTGTACCCGCGCCTGTGCCTTCTGCAACGTCGCCACCGGCAAGCCGAATGCGCTCGACATGGCCGAGCCGGAGAATGTTGCCAAGGCGGTCAAGGAGATGGGCCTATCCCACGTCGTCATCACCTCGGTCGACCGTGACGACCTGGAGGACGGCGGCGCCGAACACTTCGAAAAGGTGATCTGGGCAATCCGTGCCGCCTCGCCGATGACGACGATCGAGATCCTGACGCCCGACTTCCTGAAGAAGCCTGGTGCGCTGGAACGCGTCGTCGCCGCCAAGCCCGACGTCTTCAACCACAATATGGAAACGGTGCCCGGCAACTATCTGACGGTTCGCCCTGGCGCCCGCTACTTCCATTCCGTCCGCCTGCTGCAGCGGGTGAAGGAACTCGATCCCACCATGTTCACCAAATCGGGCATCATGGTCGGTCTCGGCGAAGAGCGAAACGAAGTCCTCCAGCTGATGGACGATTTGCGCACCGCCGATGTCGACTTCCTGACGATCGGCCAGTACCTGCAGCCGACGCGCAAGCACCATAAGGTCGAAAGCTTCGTCACCCCCGACGAGTTCAAGTCTTATGAGACCGTCGCCTACAGCAAGGGCTTCCTGATGGTCGCCTCGAGCCCGCTGACCCGCTCCTCCCACCATGCCGGCGACGACTTTGCCCGGCTGAGAGCGGCGCGTGAGAAGAAGCTGCTGCTGGCGGCTGAGTAAGCGCCGGCACTTGCTTTTTGATCGAACCGCGGCGATTTTCGCCGCGGTTTTTCTTTGGGCAGCCGATGATGAATATCACCTCCGGATTGAAATCGCCGCTGATCGAAGCCAACCGTATCCTGGTGATCGGCTGCCCCGGCAGCGGTAAGAGCACGTTCGCAACGCGGCTTTCGCGAGCGCTCGACCTTGACTACATCTCCATGGACCGCGACTTCTACTGGCAACCGGGCTGGAGAAAGAGACCGCGCGACGAGATCGACCGCCGGATCGCCAGGGCCGTGGCGTAACAACGCTGGATCATGGATGGAACCGGCCTCAGCTCCTTCCATCTTCGCCTGCCGCGCGCCGACGCCGTCATTTGGCTTCGGCTGCCCAGATATGCATGCCTGTACGGCGCCACCTCGAGAGCGTTCCGTTATTTTGGGCGCAACCGCCCAGAACTGCCTGCCGGCTGCCCCGAACGCCTTTCGCTGGACGCGCTTGCCTATATCTGGAATTTCGAGCGCGATGCCGCACCTCTGATCGAAGCAGCGCTTCAGGATCACGGGCTTGCAAGTTCCACCGTCATCATAAGATCGCGCAAGGCGGCTAACCGGTTCGCCGCTCTTAGCGCTTGAGTCGCGCCGGCGAAACGCACGTCTGGCTCGAGGGAGTTGCATGATGGATCAGAGAGTAGACTTGCCGCCGCGTCAGCAGATCACCGATCTCGAACAGGCGGCAGAGTATATCCGGACAGCCCGCCGCATCCTCGTCATGGGTTGCTCGGGCGGCGGTAAATCCACGTTGTCGCTGAAGATCGCCAGGCGCTTCGGGCTTTCCTACATTTCGCTCGACCGCGACGTCTATTGGCTTCCCGRCTGGGTCACGCGCGACAGGGTCGAGCAGAGAAAGATCATCGCCAGCCGGATCCTCGAAGAACGTTGGATCATGGACGGCACGAACCCGTCTTCTTTGGACATTCGGTTGCCGCGCACCGATTTCGTCGTCTGGGTCCGTATGCGGCGGCTTGTCTGCATCTGGGGCGCAATCAGCCGGTGGGCGAAATGGATCGGCCGCACCCGCCCCGAAATGGCGCCGGGCTGTATCGAGAAGATCGATTTGGAATTCCTCCGCTTCATCTGGACCTTCGAGGAGAAATTCGCGCCGCGGCTCGTTGCGGGCATCGCCGCACATGGCCCCGACGTGCCGGTTCTTCAGCTAAAATCCCGCCGCCAGATGCGCGAGCTTCTTGATCTTCTCGGCCCGCCCGATTAATTGCCGCTTATGCCGCAATTCGAAACGCACCGTCCCGTCCCGCACACGCCCGAGCAGATGTTCGACCTCGTCGCCGATGTCGAGCGCTATCCGGAATTCCTGCCGCTCTGCGAAGCCCTCGCCATCAGGAGCCGCAAGGAGCGCGACGGCAAGATCCTGCTCGTCGCCGACATGACGGTCGGCTATAAGGCGATCCGCGAGACCTTCACGACACAGGTGCTGCTGAACAGGGCCGAACACGTCATCGAGGTCAAATATATCGATGGTCCCTTCAAATATCTCGACAATCGCTGGCACTTTGCCGAGACGCCGTCTGGCGGCTGCACCGTCGATTTCTTCATCGATTACGAATTCAAGAGCCGCATCCTGGGCGCGTTGATGGGCTCGATGTTCGATCGCGCCTTCCGCATGTTCACCGAAGCCTTCGAGACGCGCGCAAACAGGATCTACACGCCGGCCTGATGAGCGAACCCGCGTCAGGCCGCATAGAGCGAGCGCACCATCTCCAGCGCCGTCCTGATCGTCGCCAGCCGGACCTCGCTGCGGCCGATATCGCCATAGAACATCTTTCGATGGATGATCGCGCCGGCGCGCGATTTGGCGGCGAGATGCACGAGGCCGACCGGTTTTTCCGCCGATCCGCCGCCAGGACCGGCAATGCCGGTGACGGCAACGGCGATCTCGGCGCGTGAGCGGAAGAGGGCGCCATGCACCATCTGCCGCGCCGTTTCCTCGGAGACCGCCCCGAAGCGCAGCAGCGTTTCGGCCTGCACGCCGAGCATCTCGATCTTTGCGCTATTCGTATAGGTGACGAAGCCTCGGTCGACGACAGCGGACGAACCCGAAATCTCCGTCAGCGCCCCGGCGATCAGCCCGCCGGTGCAGGATTCGGCGGTCGAGATCATCAGCCCTGCAGCCGTGAAGTCACGGATGATCGTCTCCGCCGTCGAAACGATATCCTGAGGAAAAAGGCTCATCATTTCCTCCCGCGATAGACGACGGTCGCCGTGGCGATCGCCGCGATGCCTTCGCGCCGGCCAACGAAGCCGATCGTCTCGTTGGTCGTCGCCTTGACAGAACAACGCTCGATATCGATGCCGAGGTAATCCGCCAGTTTTGTCCGCATGGCTTGGCGATGCGGGCCGACCTTCGGCGCCTCGGCGATCAGCGAGACGTCGGCATTCATGATCGTGCCGCCGCGCTCGCGCACGATCCGGGCGGCATGTTCGATGAAGATCCGCGAAGGCGCCCCCTTCCATTGCGGGTCGGATGGTGGGAAATGATCGCCGATATCGCCGGCGCCGCAGGTGGCGAGCAGCGCGTCCGTCAGCGCATGCAGCGCAACGTCGGCATCGGAGTGTCCTTTCAGCTTCTGGTCATGTGGAATGAACACGCCGCAGAGTGTCACACCATCGCCGGCTACGAGCTGGTGCACGTCGTAGCCGTTGCCGGTGCGCACGTCTGGAAGCAGCGACGTCGACAGCTTGTCGTCGGCCATGGCGATATCGTTCTTGACTGTCAGCTTGACGTTGTCGGCCGTGCCCTCGACGATCGTCACCGGAATGCCCAGCCATTCGGCGATCGAGGCGTCGTCGGTGAAATCACTTCGTCCGCTCGCCGCCGCCTTCTCATGCGCCTCGAGGATCGTTTCGAAGGCGAAGGATTGCGGGGTCTGCGCCGCGTAAAGATGCTCGCGTGAAACCGTCGCCAGCACGGTGCCGGCGTTATCGGCGCGTTTCAGCGTATCGGTGACCGGGATCGCCGGCAGAACCGCCTGCGCGCCGGCGTCAAGGCTCTCGGCAATGCGATCAAGAAGATCATGATCGAAGAACGGCCGCACGGCATCGTGGATCAGCACATGGCTGATTTGCTTGTCCTTGAGGTATCTGAGGCCCGCAAGCACGGATTGCTGCCTTGTGGCGCCGCCATGCACCGTTTCGATCGGCGTTGCCGAGATGATGTGGCGGAAGGCTCTCGCAAACAGCGCCTCGTCATCGGGATGAATGACGACAACGATCTCAGTTGCCGCTTCCCATGTCATGAAGTTTTCAAGCGTATGCACGATAACCGGCTTGCCGCCGATCATGCGATACTGCTTGGGCCCCTCCTTGGAGGATCCTGCGCGCTCGCCGCGGCCGGCGGCAACGATGACAATTCCAGCCGATATCGGTTGCTTAGAAGGCATTTGCAGCATAAATCCCCTAAAATATGCGGAATTGACCGGAGTGCTCTAACGTCTTGCTTGGGCCTTTTCCAGCATCTGCCCGAAAAATATCAATTCCGAGGCCAGCCCCCTTGGCAAGCCAGGGAATAATGGCTAAAAATAATGCAGTTCTATTGTGTGCCCGAAAGATAATCATTTGATTTCCAAGGACCTCGCAGCGCCTTTCCGAATCGGACCCGTGTCCGTGCGGAACCGCGTTGTGCTGGCGCCGATGTCCGGCGTCACCGATATGCCCTTCCGCGAGTTGACGTGGCGCTTCGGTGCCGGCCTCGTCGTCACCGAAATGGTGGCGAGCCGCGAACTGGTCAACGACACGGCCGAATCCTGGTCGCGGCTCAGCGCTGCGGGCTTCCGGCCGCATATGGTGCAGCTTGCCGGCCGCGAGGCGCACTGGATGGCCGAGGCGGCCAAGATCGCCGCCGATCATGGCGCCGATATCATCGACATCAACATGGGCTGCCCGGCAAAGAAGGTAATCGGCGGTTACTCCGGCTCGGCGCTGATGCGCGATCCCGATCACGCGCTCGGCCTCATTGAGGCGACGGTCAAGGCTGTCGACATTCCGGTGACGCTGAAGATGCGCCTCGGCTGGGACGAGAATTCGATGAATGCGCCTGACATCGCGCGCCGCGCCGAAGCCGCCGGCATCCAGCTTGTGACCATTCATGGGCGCACCCGTATGCAATTCTATGAAGGCCGCGCCGATTGGGACGCGATCCGTGCCGTCCGCGAGGTGATCTCCATTCCGCTGATCGCCAATGGCGATGTCGAAACTGCAGGCGACGCACAGGAAATATTGCGCCGCTCCGGCGCCGATGCCGTCATGATCGGCAGGGGCTGCCAGGGCAGGCCGTGGCATGCCGGCGTCATATCAGGTACGCCCGCACCGCAATCCCTGGAGATCGCCGATATCGCCGTCGAGCACTATCGGATGATGCTGGATTTCTATGGCGAAGCGGTGGCGATCCGCCATGCCCGCAAGCACCTTGGCTGGTATCTCCAGCGTTTTTCTCCTGATCTCGCCGGTGGCGAAAAGGCTGCGATCATGACCTCGCGCGATCCGCACGAGGTGGCCGCGCGCCTTTACGATGCGCTTGCGGCCAGTGTTGTCGACAGCCGGGAGGCGGCATGATGAAGGATATGACATCTCCGTCCGATCACGGCGGCGGGACCGTCGCCATGGCCGTGCTGAACGCCATCCAGAACCCCGTCATCATGGTCGACGAATCCGGCTTCGTCGTTTTCGCCAATTGGGAGGCGGAGGCCTTCTTCGGCGCCAGCGCCTCGCATCTGGCGCGTTACCGCATCTCGACCTTCATTCCTTTCGGCAGCCCGCTGCTCGCCCTGATCGACCAGGTGCGCGAGCGCAAGGCGCCGGTCAACGAATATCGCGTCGACCTGAGTTCACCCCGCCTCGGCCAGGATAAGCTCGTCGATCTCTATGTCGCCCCGGTGCTCAGTGAGCCCGGCGCCGTCGTCATCGTCTTTCAGGAACGCTCGATGGCCGACAAGATTGACCGGCAGCTTACGCATCGCGCCGCGGCCCGCTCGGTGACCGGCCTTGCCTCGATGCTGGCGCATGAGATCAAGAATCCGCTCTCCGGCATCCGGGGTGCTGCCCAGCTGCTCGAACAGTCTGCGGTAGACGATGATCGGGCGCTGACCCGGCTGATCTGCGACGAGACCGATCGCATCGTCTCGCTGGTCGACCGCATGGAAGTCTTTTCCGACGAACGCCCTGTCGACCGCATGCCGGTCAATATCCATTCGGTGCTCGATCATGTGAAGGCGGTCGCCAAGGCGGGTTTTGCCCGCAACATCCGGGTCACCGAGAGCTACGACCCGTCGCTGCCGGCCGTCTATGCCAATCGCGACCAGCTCGTCCAGGTCTTCCTCAATCTGGTGAAGAACGCCGCCGAAGCGGTCGGCGATCGGCCGGACGGCGAGATCATGCTGACGACGGCCTATCGCCCGGGCATCCGTCTTTCGGTCGCCGGCACGCGCGAGAAGATCTCGCTGCCGCTGGAATTCTGCGTCCACGACAATGGTCCTGGCGTTCCCGCCGATCTGGTGCCACATCTCTTCGATCCCTTCATCACCACCAAGCCGAACGGCAGCGGCCTCGGTCTGGCCCTGGTCGCCAAGATCATCGGCGATCACGGCGGCATCATCGAATGCGACAGCCAGAACAACCGCACGACATTCCGCGTTCTCATGCCGGCGTCCAAGGACGCCTCGCTTGAAGACGCCTCTATTGCAAGCTCGACAGGACCTTCTCGATGACAGCCACGATCCTCGTTGCAGATGATGATGCGGCCATCCGGACCGTGCTCAACCAGGCTTTGAGCCGCGCCGGCTATGACGTTCGCATCACCTCCAACGCCGCTACCCTCTGGCGCTGGATTTCCGCGGGCGAGGGCGATCTGGTCGTCACCGATGTGGTGATGCCCGACGAAAACGCCTTCGACCTGCTGCCGCGCATCAAGAAGGCGCGTCCCGACCTGCCCGTCCTCGTCATGAGCGCGCAGAACACCTTCATGACCGCCATCAAGGCCTCGGAGAAGGGCGCCTACGACTATCTGCCAAAGCCCTTCGACCTCACCGAGCTGATCGGCATCATCGGCCGGGCGCTGGCGGAACCGAAGCGCAAGCCCGCCAAGCTTGAAGACGACATGCAGGACGGCATGCCGCTCGTCGGCCGGTCGGCGGCGATGCAGGAAATCTACCGCGTGCTCGCCCGCCTGATGCAGACGGACCTGACGCTGATGATCACCGGCGAATCCGGCACCGGCAAGGAACTCGTCGCCCGCGCGCTGCACGACTACGGCAAGCGCCGCAACGGCCCGTTCGTTGCGATCAACATGGCGGCGATCCCGCGCGACCTGATCGAATCGGAACTTTTCGGTCACGAGAAGGGCGCCTTCACCGGCGCGCAGACGCGCTCGACCGGCCGCTTCGAGCAGGCCGAAGGCGGCACGCTCTTCCTCGACGAGATCGGCGACATGCCGATGGACGCCCAGACACGGCTGCTGCGCGTCCTGCAGCAGGGCGAATACACCACCGTCGGCGGCCGCACGCCGATCCGCACCGATGTGCGCATCGTTGCCGCCACCAACAAGGACCTGAAGCAGGCGATCAACCAGGGCCTCTTCCGCGAGGATCTCTATTACCGCCTCAATGTCGTGCCGCTGCGCCTGCCGCCGCTGCGCGATCGCGCCGAGGACATTCCCGATCTGGTGCGCCATTTCATCCAGCAGGCGGAAAAGGAAGGCCTCGGCTCCAAGCGCTTCGATCAGGAAGCGCTGGAACTGATGAAGGCCTATGCCTGGCCGGGCAACGTCCGCGAACTGGAAAACCTCATCCGCCGTCTGATGGCGCTCTATCCGCAGGATGTCATCACCCGCGAGATCATCGACGCCGAACTTCGTTCCGACGTGCCCGACAGCCCGATCGACAAGGGGCCGATCCGCAGCGGCTCGATGACGATCGCCCAGGCGGTCGAGGAGAACATGCGCAGCTACTTCGCAGGCTTCGGGGACAATCTGCCGCCGCCCGGCCTCTATGACCGCGTGCTGACGGAAATGGAATATCCGCTGATCCTCGCCGCCCTGACGGCGACGCGCGGCAACCAGATCAAGGCCGCCGATCTTCTCGGTCTCAACCGCAACACTCTGCGCAAGAAGATCAGGGAACTTGGCGTCTCGGTCTACAGGAGTTCCCGCACCGCCTGAGTGTGTTCGCGCTCGCATCGGGCCGACATGCGGCCTGATGCCAGAACTACGCCGCGGCGCGCTGTATGAGCCGAGAAGTCGCGGGCTTCATCGACGACTTTATCGTTCAAACCCAGTCTGCTGTTCCAGACGTCGTACTCAGAAGTGGATAACGACGCCGAGGATCGGACCCTGCTGGACGACGTCGAAGACAAAGCCGTCATTGTCGTAGTCGACGCCGAGTGCGCGGTATCCCGCAACGGCCGAGATCGTGTCGGTGAACTTGTAGCCGACCGCGAGCGCCACATCCCAGTCGAGATCCGCGCCGCCGGCGCCGACGAGACCCCATCCTGTCAGATAGATCTCCGGCGTGAAGAAGTAATTGCCTCGGACGCCCACCAGACCGTCGACCCAGGTCGCGCTGTCATCTTGCTCGATGCCACCGAGGACCCCGCCATTGAAGGAGATGTTGGTGTCGACCGACCACACCCGGATGCCGCCGACGACATCGAGGTGTCCCGACTGGTCCTCCAGCACCGAATAGCCGACCCCGAGAAGTCCGGCGAAAGTCTTTGAGGTGACGTCGACGCTGTCGGCGAGAATGCCATGGGGCRTATTCCCGTCTGCGCCAAGCTTGGTGTAGATGATGTCGCCGAAGATGCTGTAGCGATCGTAACGCGCTTCACCTGCGGCCATGAAGGCGAAATCGAGGTTCTCCAGGATGTCGCCGAAATCGGAGTCGATATGAACCTCCGGCAATCCGAACTGTGCAATGTCGCCGGAAATCCCTGCCATCCAGAAATAGGGCGCGACGGTGAACGTCCAGCCGCTCGGGCTCTCGACCACTTTTGCATCGGGTGTTAGCGGTGTCGGATCGGCTGCCCAGCCGGGCGAGGTGGCTACGAGACCCGCGCAAAGGACCGCCGCGCGTAGAATAAAAGCCGTCATGAAACTCCCCCTGCTTTGTCGGTCTCCATCGCGGTCGCCGACGAATCGAAACATATCATCGATCTCCGCTCAACTTTGGCGCAACACCCGCCTGCGAATAAGTATGTTACAGTAACATCTGTCGGTCTGCGGTATTGCCCGCGCTTGTCCCGCCGACGTCAGAGCTAAGGTCTGCAGCTCGGGGTTGGCCGTACCTCGTCGCAGTTTTTCAACGATGCTGGCCGCGTTTTGGCAGTGCCCATCAGGCCGCTGACCTGGCCGGCGTAGTTATCCCGCGTGTCCTGATCGACCGCAGCGACGGGAGCGGCAAGGATCAGACCAGCTACCTTCCCGGCTGCCGACGCCGTTCCGGTTGTCGCCACCAGAATCTGGTCGCCAAGTCCGACCCTGCTGTCGGTGAGCGTCTGCCCCTCCGAGATGCGTGATCCGATGAGCTGAACGATCTGCGGCGATTCCGCGAATTTGCCATGGTTCATCGGGTCGCCAGATTTGATCTTGGTGAGATCGATCACCACGATCTTGTTGGCCTCGAATTCCGCCTTGTAGGGCGCCTGTTCGGGATCGATGGCTCCAAGTCGGGACACGTCACCCCAGACCCGACGCGAGAACGCCAATGCACGGTCATCACGGGATACGAACAAGGTGAACTGCGGACGCTGTTTGCCCATGTCGCCGATCTGCTGGCGGAACACGTCGACATCGACGTCGGGAGCTGCGAGCATGACATTCTTGAACTTCGCGGGCAGTCGGCCGTTACGAATGGCCATCTGGCGCAGCGATTCCAACGCCAGCCAATTCCCCATGGAATGAGCGAGGATGGACACCTCCTTCACTTCCGGATCCTTCGCGAGATACTGGAAGAGGGTCTCCAGAGCATTTCGCGTATAGTTCGTGCTCTCCCGATCATAGCCGTAGGCGAGAAGGCTGCCACGCGACGGCCAGGTCACAGCACGGGAGCGCTGTGCACACCCGAGTCCTCAACGATCTGGGCGAAGCGGTAGACGGAGTCCTCGAACCGGTTGTTGAAACCATGGATGAATACCAGGACACCGTGGTCGGGGCTTTTGCGGACGCTCGCGCTCAGCCAGCGTTTGGCCTCGTCAATATTGAGATCGTCGGCCTTCACGGTCGCGAAATCTGTCGCCGGATTGGAGGGAAGCCTCTTTGGCCAGGCGACCTCTCCCTCCTTGCGGACCGTGTTCGGTGGGATGGACACGGTGATATCGGCGAATGCCGGGGCCGCGCCCGTTCTCCGTTGAACATCTCTCCTGGCACCGCAGACCTGCTGCGTGTCGTCGCGATCAGCAAGTTGACCTTGGTCGACTTCGCAGACGTGTCTGCAACAGGCGTCATCACATCCTTCGGATGACCGCCGCACCCAGGCAGAACGACGATCAATGCGCACAGCAGAAGCCACTGAACATACTCGGCTACTATCGACACTATTCCCCCGTTGTTTTTGCTTCCCAGCGATTTCCCTCATGCTGGGCGCTTGTCGAATGCGTTCGCCGGGCCTGTTTTCTAGCAATTATAGACGCCGACGGCGCAACGCCGGACCGAGCGGCGCGCAACTCCAGCGACACTCACGGGTGTCAGCGGGCGGCCGACCCTGGCCTCTGCTGACGTGAAGACGCCATCCAGTCCCGGAATCGAAAGCCCGTTTCCAAGTTCGAGGCCGGACACGCCGATCGCCGCAGCGAGCAGCAGGAATTTCAGTTTTCTCACGGCGGTCATTTGGTGCCTCCCATGGCAAAGTGATCAGGAAGCTCGTCGATATCGGCAAGCTTCGTCAGGTCGACTTTCTTGGCGTTCGTGGTGTTTTTGAAACCGAAATCGTTGGCAACGACATCGGTGCCTGTCTTCCAGTCACTGATCTGGACGCTGTATTGTGGGCCTTGATCCACCTGACTTGCGGTGATGACATATCGACAGGGATACGGATGTTCGCCCTGAGCGATCCATATCTGCCAGTCGAGTTCCTTGGTGCGGAATGCAAGGTGGTCGCATTCGACGCCGCCGATCACACCGCTGCCGAGGTCCTTGACGTCGACCACGTCGCGCATCAGCTCGGCATAGGCATCCGGGAGCAGAAGATCGGCACCCGGAACGGGTCTGTGGAGCTTGTCCCGCAATTCGTCGATCAGGTGATCTACGGTGCCTGGAACTTCTACCTGGGCATAGAGGTTGGCATTCTTGCCGAGCAGCGAGAGCGTCTTGCCGTCGAATGTGATCTCAACGTTGGCGAACCCGCCAAACCGGGTCACCCGGAGTTTATCCGGCCGGCCCATTTCGATCTTGCCGGAACTTGCCAGCAGAAGCTTCTGATGGTCGCCGGTGACGACCTCCAGATTGGTGTCATACGAAAAGGAGATCGCCTTTTCTGCGGCCAGGTAGTCGGACATTGTTTTGACAAGCTTCTTGGTGTCTGCGTCGGCCGAGTTTGCAGCCGATCCGGATCCCAAGGTGATCATCAAGCCGAGTGCCGCGGAAGACACCGCCGCCACGGCAGGGTGTAAGGCTCGCTGGGGTGCATTGGTCATCGACGAATCCCTTCTAGATGGTTTGGTCGGACGACTGAGGTCGCTCCCTGTGTCTCGAGTATGAAAGAACGATTATCAGCGACCACAGCCTACACGGAGACGACGGCGTGCGCGTGTAACATCGGGTATGTTCTGTGCCAGTTGTCGTGACAGTAGCGCTACCGMGGCTGAAGGGCCTTGGAGCCGTCGATCGGCAGCGACATGGTCGCCTGCACCTCGTCCCTCACAAGCAGGCCGGCCGTTCGCAGATCGGCAATCATCCGCGCCCGGTCCTGTGGCTGGAAATTGCGCACCTTGAGTTCGGCCACGATGTTCGCAATGAAGTCGGGTCTCATTTCGTTGAACCGCGCGGCCTCGCTGCGGGCGTCCTCGATCATTCCGGCGTCGACGTAGATGACGGCAGCCACCGCATGGAATAGCGGGAACTTCTGCAGGTCCGCCTGCCTGATCTCGATGACCGCGGTCTTGTCGTCGTGCAGCATGTAGGCTGCGAGTGCGCGCGTTCCGCGATAGTAGCCGCCGCCGGCAGGGTTGAGAGCAATGGCGCGATCCAGCAGTGCTGCCCCGCGCTGCCACTCTCCGCTCATCGCCAGCCGGGTACCAAACTCTCCCAGCAATTCGGTGTCGTTCGGATTGGTCGCCAGTGCCCGTTCGCCGACCTGAAGTGCCTCCGAAACCCGCTGGCTGAAAAACAACACCGTCATCAGCGCCTGAAGGGCGCGGGTGTTGCCGGGATCCAGCTGAACGGCACGGCGGGCGGCCTGAAAGCTGCGATCTATTGGCTCGGACGAAATGGGCTTCCGATTGAATCTGAAACGATCCTCGTCGAGATAGAGGATGGACAACATCGCCCAGGCGGTCGCAAAGGATGGATAGCGGGCGACGGCACTTTCGAGGCAGTTTCGAACCTCTCCGTGCCGCTCGATGCTTAACTCGGCACGGTAAGCATAAAAGCTCAGCGTGCAGCCGTAGCTGCCAAGATCATCAGGCGGCGGATTGGAGACATCGGCCTGGGCCATGATGCCATAGGGCTGCGCCACGGCGGTCGCAACCTTGTTTGCGACGTCGGACTGGATGGTGAACAGGTCGCGGACGCCGATGTCGTCGTCGTAGGTCTGCGACCAGAGGATCTCATCAGTCTGCGTGTCGAGCAGACGTGCCGTCACACGCACTCGGCTTCCGGAGACGCGAACACCGCCTGCCAGCAGGAAGCGTGCGCCAAGTTCCCCGCGAATCCGCGATGTCTCCACCTCTGGCGGCAACGATTTGGACGTCTCGCGACCGAAGACCTTGATCTCCTTGAAGCGGGGAAGGGCAGTGAGGAGTTCCTCGGTCAGGCCCGTCGTGTAGAGTTCCGCCTGAGGACCATCACCGAGATTGGCAAATGGAGCGATCACCAATGTCGGTCCATCAGATCCCGTCATGTCGGCAGTCGCAAAGGGCCGGATCGAGCCAAATCGAATGGAGGTCAAGCCAGCCAGGGCTGCGGCGCCGCCCGCAATCACGATCAATCCAAGGACCACTGCCCATATATGTCGTCTTAAGCCGGGAAAAAGGGAATGGGCGCGCTCCGGCGGCAGACTTTGCTCTTCAGCATCGGGATTGTCATCACTCGGGCTAGTCCAGGCAAAGGTCGGCACGTAACCGCCTTTCGGAATGTCTATTCGGATCGGATCGTGTTGACCTGCTGTAAAATAATAGCGCTCGAGCACCCGCCTGAGCCTTCCGGCCTCGATCCGCACAACCGGATCATCCTGCGTGAAGCCGTTGGAGCGCTTGAAGACCTCAACGGCGATAGAGTAACCCTTGATCCGGTCTGCGCGGCCTGCAAGCGTCTCCTCCACGGCATAGGTAAGAAATGCAGCACTCCGACCGATATGCGGAAATTGCGGGCTGGTAATGATTCGATCAAGCTGGGCCCGAACATCATCATGGGTCGGGGCTGGGCGCGTCGAATCCGGCGCGGTATCACGCCGTGATGGCAATGTATCCTGCACGACTTGCTCCTCACCCGCTCTTGAGGGACGTGACTACCGGAGATTTTATTAACTATCTCTTTTGTAACCTACCGCAGAAACCGATCCTCGTCCATCAAAGGCACTGCATCGAGCCCGTTTGACGACTTCGCAGATCGAGGGAAGGGGACTCCAGGCGCGTGAACCGCAGAAGCGGACATCGCGTCTTCACCGCCCCGTAGCAGCCCGCGACCCGAAGCGGCCAAAGCCGTAAATGACTACCCAAGGAGCCACGACGACTCGGTCTAACGCGCCCGCCAGATAGCGAGCAAGCACCACAGGGAAGTCGCCGCGTGATAGAGGATCGCGGGCCACAACAGGATGCCGATCATCTCCAGAACGAGGGCGGAATAAGTCAAGACGGCCGTGGTCAGGAAATTGTAGAGCGCCACTCCGACGAGGAGGCCTAGGGTGCCTTGCCTGTCTTCGGCGTCACGCCCACCCCAGCTTGCTGCGGCAAGAGCGAGGAGCGCCGCACCGCAGATCCGCGCGATCAGTGGTGCCTCCGAAGCGACCGGCCTTGCCTCAAACAGCAGAACGAAGAGGATCGATGGCGCCACGACAAGCCCCAGTCCCGTCGCACCTTCGGCGATTGCGAACAGGGTCAGAAGCGTGTGTCGGTGAGCTGTGTTCATGGCGCAGAATCCCCGTGCCCAGGTCAACGTCACTTTCGGCACGGGCCGCCTTGGCGACGGGCCGCTCTGCGCAGGACCTCTTGCATCAAGGTTGCGGCTGAAGTTCTATCTTCAAGCTGCTCAGCTTGCCGTCGAAGGCGAACGGTGCCTGGTAGTCGTTATCGTCGACACCGGTTCCCGTGTCGGAGCCGATATCAAAGGTTTCACTCGCTTCGAGAGCAAAGGGAATGGTGTTTGGGAAGGTCCCGCTTGCCGCCTCGGCGCCGTCGATCGTGATTGTCCCCTTGCCACCTTTGCCGAGGCCGGGCCCATCGGACTTGAAGGAGAAGACGAGATTGTGCTTTCCAGGCGTCAATGCCGCTGCGCCCTCCACCCTTGGCCGGGCGAGGTCCAATAGGTCATAGACAAAGATTGGCTTTCCTTTGAGCAGGTAGAAGCCCCATCCCCCGAAGCGCCCGCCCGCGGTCACAAGCATGCCGTTGCCGCCGCCCGCGGGCACATCGATATCGGCCGTGATCGTGAAGGACTTGTTGAGGACGCTCGGTGCCGTCCCAAGGGGCACGCCGACGATGGGTTTCGTATAGATGAAGTCATTGCGTCCGGCGACGATGCTCGGTCGCGGGAGAATGAAGCGCGTCAAGGCCGAGGCGTCCAACGGCAGAACCTGGTACTTCGCGGCCTCGATCCAGAACAAATCCTGCAACTCCTTCAGCTTGCCGGGATTGGCGGCCGCCAGATCATTGTTTTGCGTCCAGTCCTTGGACAGGTCGAACAACTCCCAGGTCACGCCGTTGACGATGTCTTTCGGGATCGGAGCCGTTCCGTTCCAAGGTTCCCGATAGGGCAATGTGGAGGCGATCCACCCATCGTGATAGATCGCGCGATTGCCGAACATCTCGAAATATTGGGTCGAATGTTTCGATGGCGCATCGGCGTTTGCCTTGTCGAATGTGTCGGCCAGGCTCACGCCTTCGATCGGCGTCTGGGTGATCCCATTGACTGCATCAGGGGCACGGATGCCCGTCGCTTCCAAGATCGTCGGGACGATGTCGATGACATGGTGGAACTGGTTGCGCACCCCACCCGGATCTTTGATGTGGCCCGGCCATGCGATGGCCATGCCGTTACGAATGCCCCCAAAATAGGAAGCGACCTGCTTGGTCCACTTGAAGGGCGTATCGAAAGCCCAGGCCCAGCCGACTGAATAGTGCGGATAGGTCAACGCCGACCCCCAGGCGTCGTAGAATTTGAGCTGGTCCTGGACGGGCACGTCGACGCCGTTGAAGAAAGTCATCTCGTTTGGCGTTCCAGCCGGGGAACCTTCCGCGCTCGCGCCGTTGTCGCCGCTGATAAAGATAATCAGCGTGTCATCGAGCTTGCCCATGTCCTCGACCGCTTTGACGACCCGGCCGATTTCATTGTCGGTATAGGCGAGGTAGGCTCCGTAGACGTCGGCCTGGTGGATGAAGAGCCTCTTCTCATCAGCCGAAAGGACGTCCCACGGCTTGATGAGCTTATCCGGCCAGGGTGTCAGTTGCGCATCCTGAGGGACAACTCCCAGCCTCTTCTGGTTGGCGAAGATTTGGTCGCGCAGCGCATTCCATCCCTTGTCGAACAGATGCAAGTCGCTGATCTTTTTGATCCACTCGGGGGTCGGGTGATGAGGCGCATGAGTCCCGCCCGGTGCATAGTAGAGGAAGAATGGCTTCTTGGGATCGAGCTGATTGAGTTGATTGAGATAGTTGATGGCGTCGTCCGCCATATCAGTCGTCAGGTTGTAGGTGGGATTGTTCAGATAGGGATAGACACGCGTGGTATTGCGGTAGAGGTCCGGTTGCCACTGGTTGGTCTCGCCGCTGACAAAGCCATAGAAATACTCAAATCCCATTCCGATGGGCCATTGATCGAAGGGACCCGCCTGACTGGTTTGGAAAGATGGCGTGTTGTGATTCTTGCCGAACCACGATGTTGCATAACCATTTGTCTTGAGGATCGTGCCGATCGTGTCCTTGTCCGCGGTGATGACGCTGTCGTATCCCGGATAACCGGTCGACGCCTCGCTGATCA
The DNA here is from genome assembly GCF_056399245.1 of Rhizobium sp. 01N447_2. NCBI lineage: Bacteria > Pseudomonadati > Pseudomonadota > Alphaproteobacteria > Hyphomicrobiales > Rhizobiaceae > Rhizobium > Rhizobium sp. 01N447_2. Next base: position 4,243 of record NZ_JBFTQY010000084.1, on the reverse strand, counting down.
CACCGAAGCCGACTGAATGATGATTGCGGCCCGTGATCAGAGCAGCGCGTGTGGGGGAACACAGCGATGTCGTATGGAAGTTCGTGTAACGCAGACCTATGTTGGCAATCCGGTCGAGTGTTGGCGTCGGAATGACGCCGCCGAAGGTGCTCGGGGCCGCAAATCCGACGTCATCGGTCAAGATCAGCAAGACGTTTGGCGCACCCTTGGGCGGCACAACTTGCGGCTGCCAGTATGGCGTCGACTGAAGCGCGTCGAGATTTGTCGTGCCGCCAAACTGCCCCGGCGGCGGCGGGATCTGTCGGCCGTCGATTGTGATCGTCGCACTCGGCGTGCCGGGTGTTCCATTGATGACTTGAGCTGACGCACTCGTCCCGCCAATGGAAAAAAATGTAAGCGCAGTGCCGCCTAATAGGGCAGCCAAAGTCAGGATGCTGCTTTTCATCATCGATTCCCCCCGGCAATCGATCCCGCGTGATGTGGACCGTTTTATTCGGGGAGGGTAGGGCGAGTACCGCGAGCGCGCCAGTAACATACAGTATGCACTGTTGATCCGGGTTCGCTCCGACGGTCACATTGAAGACCGTGTTGCGGACCTGATTTCCGGGCAACGGCCGAACGAGTGATCGTCCCGCTGCCGTTGCGCCGGATTGACAGATACTACCGTATGATACGCGCAAACCTCTCTTCGAGCGAATATTGTTGCGGATGGGCGCTCTGCGCGACGGAAAGCCCGCGTTCGTGAAGCAGCTCGAACTGTTTTTCTATGATGACAAGGATGCCAAACCGATCGCCATCCAGACTTCATCGGTCGCCGGACGATTGTCGACATGAAGGATGACTGGAAGGCCATCTATCTGACCGATCAGAAGTGACCGTCTTTGGCGCCGGAGTCTGGTCCTCAACGGCGAGGGAGAAGCTTGATCACGATCACACTGGCACTTTCCAGAGCGGCTTCGATCTCGTTGCGCAGCGTCTCCACGAGTTCGAGGCATTCCGCATGGCGCTCATTTCGCTCTGCGGCGGAGGATGTTTCCCATTTTCTCCTCAGCTCATCTGCAATGGAGAAGTCGGCACAGAGTTCGCGGAAGTTATCGTCACGGGCGGCCAGTGAATCGATGGTTTTGGCGCTGGCTGGAAAGATGCGCTTGGCGAACCGTGTGTCGTAATCCATCCATCCTACCTCCAGGCGGCCTCTGCAAGTCCGGCGGCCACATCGCATTATAAGTGGTGCATGATGATCCAGAATAGGGCGGAAGCACGTAGTTTACAGTAAGGAACGGGAACGAAATCGGAATCCGCCGTTCAAAGCATGTCCGACAGGCATGAACTCCAGTTTCGCGCTGCCGTCGCTAACCGCAATCGACGGGAGTACGCCCAGAACCTGCAGACCACGAAGGACACGTCATGAAAGGTCTTGTCACAATCGGTGGCTTATTCCGCCGACGCGACATGTGGCCATGACGCCGCCTCACGCGCGCTTGACACATCTGAAGCCGACATGACTTGTGGACGTGTCCTCAGGCTCGGCATGTCTGGCGGCGGGACGATAGCGCCTGCAGTAGTTCGGCGCGCAAAGGTGGGATCCGCCCTTGAGCACGCGCCGCGGGATCCTGATGTCGGGCAGCCGCGGGTCGTAGCTGGCGTCAGCGTCGCCTCCGCGGGGATTGCTAGGGATGCAGCAAGAATGGCTGGCAGGCTCTGGATGGCGTGTCGACCAGAAGTCAGAGGTCCATTCCCAGACATTGCCGATCATGTCGTAGATGCCGTAGCCGTTTGATGGAAAGGATCCGACCGGGGACGTTCTGTCCGCACCGGCTGGCTTTGTGCTCAGCGTAGGGAAGGTACCCTGCCAGGTGTTGGCCATGAGCTTTCCTTCCGGGTTCAACGCGTCGCCCCAGGCAAATTCCGCATCATCAAGGCCGCCGCGCGCAGCCAGTTCCCACTCTGCCTCGGTCGGCAGATCTTTTCCCGCCCAAGCCGCATAGGCCTTGGCGTCGCTATAGGCGATATGAACGACGGGATGATCGAGCTTGCCGCGGATGTCGGTGCGACCGCCGTAAGGGTGTCGCCAGTCCGCGCCGAATTTGAACGACCACCACTGGGTAATGTCGGGGCCGACGATGGCTTTCGGTGGCATGAACACCAGAGATCCGGCTCGCAGCATTTTGGGAAGCGCTCCAGGATAGTCCTCGGCACGGGGAGCCATTTCAGCGACAGTTACATGTCCGGTGGCTTTGACGAACGAGGCGAACTGGCGGTTGGTGACAGGAGTGGCGTCGATCCAGAAGCCGTCGACCGTCACCGGATGAGCAGGCGCTTCCTCCGGATAATGCTCGTTCGATCCCATGGTGAAGGTACGGCCGGTCACCCAGACCAGACCCTGAAATCCCGCGTCGTCCACTGCGCGCCGGTCAGGCATCATTTTCGTCACCCTCGCAGCTTATCGCCGTTCATCTAACCGGGCGTGTCCCCGATCTTCGATCAAGACAACTATCCCTCACAGCGGCGTTCTTGAAGTAGGTTACAGTAAAATACGCCACCCCGCCGAATTCTAGCGAGCGAAATAGAAGTCGCGGAGATGATATCGCGTCAGCACGGATGTCGCCTTTCACGCTATCGGTATTTCTGGGCGTCTTTCGCCCGGACATTGGTTCCTGCCTATCGGCGGTTTCGCCCGTAGGTTACGGTAAGATACTTGCTCTCTTTATATTTGCTACGCCTTATATACGCGTCCAGGCAAGCCGACAGGCCCTGTTATTCTCAACGCGGCGTGCACTTTCGCACGGCTATCTCAACTGAGCATTCGAGAACCTCATCGGACCGTATCCAGCAGCCCTTGCAGTGTTGAGCTTTGCTTTGCCTGACCAAAAAAGGGAGAAATGGGCATGACAGAAAACGCGACTCCAACGAGGCGGGATATCCTGCTAACCGGCGGATCTTTGCTCGCCATGTCGGCGATTGGCACGGCTGCGAGCATCACCATGAGCCGGAATGCCATGGCTCAGGCCACGGGCAAAAGACCCAATATAGTGGTTATCATGGCCGATGACGTCGGCATCTGGAATATCGGCGCCTACAATCGCGGCATGATGGCCGGTCGTACTCCACATCTCGACAGGCTTGCGGCAGAGGGGATGCTCTTTACCGACTACTATGCCGAGGCGAGCTGCACGGCAGGACGGGCGAACTTCATCACCGGCGAGCTTCCGGTTCGAACTGGCATGACCACGGTTGGCCAGGCAGGCTCGCCCGTCGGCCTTCCTGCTGCGGCGCCAACCATTGCCACCGTGCTGAGGTCCCTGGGCTACGCCACAGGGCAGTTCGGCAAGAACCATCTTGGCGATCTCAACGAGTTTCTGCCAACGGTTCATGGCTTCGATGAGTTCTTCGGCTACCTTTATCATCTCGATGCGATGGAAGACCCCGCCCATCCCGGCTATCCGCAGGAACTGCTGAACGTAGTGGGCCCGCGCAACATGGTCCATTCCTGGGCCACGGAGACCGATGACCCGACGGAAATGCCACGATGGGGCAAGGTCGGCAAACAGAAGATTGAAGATGCTGGCACGCTTTATCCGGAGAGGATGAAGACGGTCGACGACGAGATCCGGGATCTTTCCTTCAAGTTTATCGACAGGGCCAAGGCCGATGGCAAGCCGTTCTTCCTTTGGCTCAACCCGACACGGATGCACATCGTGACTCATCTATCGGAAAAGTACGAGAAGATGCGTAATTCCGAGAATGGCTGGACCATCCATGAAGCAGGGATGGCGCAGCTTGACGACATTGTTGGCGACACCATGCAGAAGCTGAGGGACATGGGCGACGATGAGAATACGATCGTCGTGTTCACCACTGACAATGGCACCGAAAACTTTACCTGGCCGGACGGCGGTCAGACACCATTCTTCGGCGGAAAAGGCACGACCTACGAAGGCGGCTTCCGCGCCCCCGCAATGGTCCGCTGGCCGGGGCACGTGCCTCCCGGTTCGATTTGCAATGGGCTGATGTCCGGCCTCGACTGGTTCCCCACTCTTGCGGCTGCCGCTGGTAGCACTAATATCGCCGTCGAACTGAAAGCGGGGAAGGAACTCGATGGCCAGACCTACAAGGTTCACCTGGACGGCTATGATCAGACCAGCATGATCACCGGAACTGGCCCGTCGAACCGCCATGAAATCTGGTATTTCGCCGAAAGCGTGCTCGGTGCGGCCCGGATTGATGACTATAAATACACGTT
>NZ_JBFTQY010000083.1:0-27318 GCF_056399245.1 Rhizobium sp. 01N447_2 | reverse complement strand
GAAGATCACCCCATCCCGTCTCTCCCGGCCACCATCCTTGCCCGGGCTTAAACGCTGGAGCCACCAACGGTCATCAGCGCTCGACGCTTCTGCCTGCCAAACCGGCAGCGCCATCGAATCTGCCCCACTTACCGCGGCGACAATGTTAAGTTTTGCAGCCTGTGGAATATTAACCTTATGAAGTAACAACGTAGTTTTCCGTAATGGAAGAGAAGTGGCATTTAACTTCCGTCATGAGATCCCATACTACACGGATCAAGCATCGGGGTATAGATGGATTTGGAGCCGCAAAGACCTAAAATGGAACAGATCAAAACCAAGTCCGGAGATTTGCCCATGCCGACTGCGATATTCACGGCCGACGAACTGGTGGTGATCCGCCGCGCTTACGCCCATCAGGTGGTGGCAACCGCCCCAACGACGAACCCGCGGATCGAAGCTGCCTTTGCCGCCGTCCCGCGCGAAAAATTCCTTGGTGCGCCGCCATGGCAGATCTCCAACCTGGGCGGCGGATATCGCCCCCTCCCCTCCTCCGACTTGGTTCTGGCCTATCAGGACGTGCTATTCGCCCTGCAGCCCGACAAGGGTGTCAACAATGGCAGTCCCTCACTGCATGCCCGACTCCTGGCGGAACTGGACGTACAGATCGGCGATCGCATCGCCCATATCGGCGCCGGCACCGGTTATTACAGCGCCATTCTTTCGGAGCTTGTCGGCGCTTCCGGTCATGTCTATGCCGTCGAGATGGATCCCGATCTGGCTGCCCTCGCTCAAGCAGCGCTTGCTGATCGGGCCAATGTCAGCGTCATTAACGCCGACGGCAGTCAATGGCCGCAGGAAGAGGTGGATGCGATCTATGTAAATTTCGCCGTCGCGCGGCCCGCGGAACCCTGGATCGAAAGGCTTCGACCCGGAGGGCGCCTCGTGCTGCCACTCGGCGTACCGCGCCAGGACCGACCGCCGAAAGGCGGCCGTCACGCATCCCATGGTGCTGCACTTCGTATCGAGCGCGGCGAGGGTGGATTTGCGGCGCGTTGGATCGGTACAGCCTATTTCGTCTGCGCCAATGGTGGATTGACAATCGACGATAGCGAGATCGAGGCGCTGACCGGCGCCTTCAGGCGCGGCGGCATCGAGTTCGTCAAAAGCGTGCTCTGGAAGACGGAGCCGCGGACAGGACGCTGCTGGTATATCGGCGACCAATGGGCGCTTTGCTATGATGACGTCTGAAACATCCGCGCCGGTTCCGCGAAAGTCGGCCACCTCGCCTCAGCGAGCAATATAGCGCGCCGCGGCACCGAAGAGCTCGACGTCCTCGACACCATCCTCCTTTCGCCCGGCGCGATCAGTTCGCCGCACCTCTGGCCGACGACGACGTCGCCACGCTCAAACATCCGGCGCAAGGCACGGGGGAAACACGCCCAGGGCGTCGACATCAGATCTAGCTATCAAAAGCTTGGTGCAGGCTCACCACCGGCGCGCCCTCGCCTGTCCGGCACCGAAAAGCCTGCCGTCGAAATTTGCGGCCCATCATCTTTGAAGTTGGACCAAGCCCGCCGAGGATCCGGGCGGCGGCCATGCCGGCTGAGGTGGAGGCAGGATTACGCGCCAACGGCTTATCGAAATCAGTGAGCCGCATGAGCCGGACAGGCCCCGCCGTCGGGTGACCTGCTGGTCGATGCGAACTTGCCGGCGCGATCCCACTCCGGCCTTCGACGCCCTCCTGGACGGCGGCGCTCAGACCGGCGGTGAAGACCTGCAAGCGATGGCCCTCGATCGGCGATGTTCTCGGCGCGTGGTTCGCGCGCTGGCCATCGGACGAAGATGGCCGATGGCGGCTCCTCTGCTGGCGGCAGCACGGCAGCATGACACCAGCGACGCGGATTGGAGACGCGCGCAATTGATCGCCGCCGCCGGCGTCCCAAACTGCCAACACACCTCACTTGAGGCCTGGAGTGATAAGAATGGAGGACCAGGAGACGTTCCCTGCCTGGTGACGACAGTGGGTCGCCGAGACGACAAAAGCCCGGCGCGGGAGAGATGCGCCGGGCTTCGATAGTGACCGACGCTTGGGAGGAGAAGTGCTGTCCGTCGGACCGAAGCGGCTAGGAGGGGAAAGCGCTTCGGTCCGTCACGAGGTAATGCCGCAATGCGGCAAATTCAAGCCTGGCGGTTGCCGCGGATGTCGCAGACGAAGGGTCAGGTACGCAGCCTTCGTTCGCACGCGACCGGGCCTGGGCCTAGGGTTGTCCGCGGACAACTTGCCGAACAGCGATTCTAGTGGAGGGAATTTTCCGGTTCCTAGCGAGCCGATCCGCCCACCACAAAGTGATTGATGAGGGCAGGGGATCGCACCCCCGGTGCGCCAAGATCTGGACGTGCGAATGGAGATTGCCTCAAATGATCGATGACGATCCGCCCCGGACCTGCCTTGCCCAACCCTTCGCCCGAGGGTGTGGCCTCGCTTATCTCCACCTGACTGACGGCCGAATTGACTGAGATGCCGAAGAAGGCGATCACCAAGCTGGCCGATCTGCCGCCGATCACCAACGACGGCGACAACATCCGGCCATCCGCCCCACCGCATGCGGACGTCGTCGCCGGCCTTTAGTTATTCGCTGCCTCATTCGAGGCTTCGGCCTTTGGCCTGCAAAACTCAGGAAGGAGGACCAATCGGCACAGCTTGGACGGACGAACCGATCGATGCAGCGCAAGCTGACCGGATAGTGGATTCGCCGCCGTCACGTGCCACTCTCTCCAGCTTCATCCGGAGGCGCTTGCAGGGACCTCGAAGGGCGGGGCTGCCCCCGCCCGATCAACTGAATTGAACGGGCAACGAAGTCACCTGATCTGAGATTGCCGCCGAAGCGTTGCCGCTAGCCAGGCAGCCTTGCGTCGAGCGACGGACGGCCTCGATTGCGCCTGGTCCAGGAGGCGCGAGAGCAGCGAGGATGACGGCGTCGCGACCGTCCCGCCATCCCTTGCCGCGGATCTCATTCGATGAGCGAAGCCGCAGCGCCGACAGCCCCACAGCTTGTTCTAACGCATTTTGCTCCCCGGGGATCAGATTTAGGCATTGCCGACCTGTCGACTGACCCGATGGGGCTCTTCGGAACCCTTGGAGCCGACATCCATGCCTGTTCGGCAAGGGGAATGAAGCCACTGCTCTACGATATCAGGCACAGCCATCGAGGCGGCAGCAATACCGCAAGTCCATGGCATCCATCAGCGAGCGATATCGGGGATCTTCTCCCAGCGCGCGGACTAATTGATGCGGAGGTTGGTTCATGTGCAAACGAGCTGACGGCTACCACGTTGATCATCCGGTTGTCCGCGGACAACGGCACGATCAGGCAACATTCGGCGCGCAGTTGCGGTTTACGGATTCTGCTGGGAAAGGCCGCAGGGTCAGTTGCGATACGCCACTGAGGACGGCTTCTGTGGCGATAGCCGACCGACAGAACGCTGCCTCACTGCCAGCGCATTTGGTTCTTTATGCGATCGAACTGAAGGGGTACGCGACAGGGGAGGGGCTGCTTTCGACCCTACAGGATCGGCGGCTCACAGTTTAGGCTTTCGGGGCGCGTCAGCTCGTTGCGAACGAGTGGCCGCTGATATCTACCGTCCGGCAGCGCACGTGACACACCAGCGGCTGTCGTCGATTTTGCTTGCGGCAGCAAGCCGAGCGTATGTGGGAACGGCAGCTTCGGGTTCGTTTTGCTCTGGGATAGCCAACCGCGGCGCGAGGGCCGCGACGTCATGTCAGATGGGGCGGCGCCCGTGATCGATGCACACTATTTGATGACGCGCAGATCCTCGCTCTCTGGCAATGTGGAAGGTCTGTTTATCCCGGCCGGTATGCCAGGAGATGATCCTGCGCCTTTGAGCAGCGCGCCGGAGATGCCCAGCAATGAATGGCCGGAGCAACACCTCTAGTGATTGTCGGGGAGGGGCCGTCTATGGCAAATAACGCCAGGCTGCGAGCTGACCGACATCAGGAGTAGCGCGCATCCTGTCGCCGTCTCCTTACCGCGCAGTTGCTTTCGCGTGGCGACCTGGTCGATCGCGACGCGCGTTCTGCCGATTGCCGAGACGCCATCAAGCAACCGTTGAGGYCATCGAGATCGCGTCGGCGGGCAGGCGGTGCCTCGGTCTCGACGACGCTTGCTCATGAGGGATGCCGAGCGAATGCAATCGGTCCGCCAGGGGCGGACCCCGGTATTTGCCCGTTGATAACGTAAACGGCTATTGCAGGCCATTGTCGCCGGCGCTATTGTTTTGTCAGGCTTGCTGCGCAGCGTGTCGCCTGCAGGTGCATTGGCTATTGGGCGTCGGAATCGGATAGCAGCAGGTGGAATTCAGATCCAAGCCGCGCTTCCGATACGAGTTGCGGACCAATTCTACCGCCTCGCGGCCGCCAAACCGCCCTATCGGTAGACTTGTTGAAAACACGCTCAGCAACGCGGTAACGAAACTAAAGTCCGGATTCGCTTCCATATCAGGATGTGATCGCAGCATTATCAATAACTTATAATTGTTGAAACGAGTTAGGATCCCTTGCTTTGGGCAATCCTGAGCGCAGCGGCGGCGCGGCTTGACGAGCCTCAATCGTTTGCAATCCCTGTTTCCTGACCCGACTGGGAAAGGACTGATCTCGGGGCTCGCCTCAAATGTCCGCAGGAAAGCAACGGYTTGCATCCTTTAGCGGTACCCTGCGTTATCTCCGCACCAGATCGGAGAACATCCTCATGCCAGATGTACTTCACCCCAAGAAATTCCCCTTTGCGGCGACAATGTTGGCCGCAGCGATTGGCGCATTTGTCTTGATGCAGGCAACTGAGCGCAGGTCGGTCGCCCTGTCTGCGGATACCGGCCACGCAGGTGACGATCATGGCCGCAGCGCCAGCGTGCCCGAGGCTATCCCTCTCAGCGGCCTTCGCGACGTGTTCTGGCGCGTCTTCCACGAGGTCCTCGCCGACCGGGTCACGCTGATTGCCGCGGGCGTGACCTTCTATCTGCTGCTGGCGCTGTTCCCAGCCATGGCGGCTTTGGTATCACTCTACGGGCTGGTTGCAGATCCGGCCACCATATCCGAACACCTTCGCGAATTGGCTGGCCTCATGCCATCGGGCGCGTTCGATCTTCTTGCCAACCAGATCGAGGAGCTCGTCGGCCGACGCGACGCTACGCTCGGCATCACCTTTTTCCTCGGCCTCGGCATCGCCCTCTGGAGCACGCATAGCGGCACGCTGGCGATCTTCGACGCGATGAACGTGGCCTATGAGGAGGAGGAGAAGCGGGGGCTTGTCCGATTGAACCTGATCGGCCTCTGCTTCACCTTTTGCGCGGTGCTTTTGACGGTGGTCATGGTTGCGCTCGTCGGGATCATGCCGGTTGTCCGCTCCTATCTCTGGCTCGATCAATTCAAGGAGCACATGGCCCTTCTCATGCGATGGCCGCTGCTTCTGCTGGTCGTCGCGGTGGCCGTTACATCAGTCTACCGCTTCGGCCCCAGCAGGGAGCCTGCCAAGCTCCGGTGGATGACGTGGGGCGCTGCTCTGACCACGGTCGCCTGGACYGCCATGTCCCTCGGCTTCTCCTACTATCTGGATCATTTCGCCAATTACAACGCGACATACGGCACGCTCGGCGCACTGATCGGCTTCCTCATCTGGATCTGGCTTTCGGTCGTCATTCWCATCATCGGAGGCGAGCTGAACGCCGAATTGGAGCATCAGACCGCGAAGGACACGACGACGGGAGCGCCGTTGCCGATGGGATCGCGCGGGGCCTATGTCGCGGACACTCTGGGCAAGACCATGAGCTGACCGCGATGATTGCTCCCCTCATATCGTTTTGATGTATTCTGCCATTTCTGCAGTTCCGACAGAGGAGACGATGATGACCGCCCCGCATCCTTCCAAAACCCATATCGGCAATCATGCGCTGCATCCCGAGACGCAGATGTTGAATTACGGCTACGATCCGGAACTCTCGGAAGGGGCGGTCAAGCCGCCGGTGTTCCTCACCTCCACCTTCGTGTTCAAGACGGCCGAGGATGGCCGCGACTTCTTCGATTATGTGTCGGGCCGCCGCGAGCCGCCCGAAGGGAAGGGGGCGGGCCTCGTCTATTCACGCTTCAACCATCCAAACAGCGAGATCGTCGAAGACAGGCTCGCCGTCTACGAACGGACGGAAAGCGGCGTGCTGTTTTCATCCGGCATGGCGGCGATTGCCACCACTCTGCTCGCCTTCGTCCGGCCGGGGGATGCGATCCTGCATTCGCAGCCGCTCTACGGGGGAACCGAAACATTGCTGGCAAAGACTTTTCTGAACTTCGGCGTCGCCGCCATTGGGTTTGCCGACGGCGTCAGCGAAGGATCGGTGCAAAAGGCGGCAGAAGAGGCGATGGCCAAGGGCCGCGTCTCCGTCATCCTGATCGAGACGCCTGCCAATCCGACCAACAGTCTGGTCGATGTCGCGATGATCCGACGCGTGGCCGACATGATCGGCGCAAGACAGGGCCATATGCCGATCATCGTCTGCGACAACACCCTGCTCGGACCGGTTTTTCAGCGGCCGATCGAGCACGGCGCCGATATCTCGCTCTATTCGCTGACGAAATATGTCGGTGGTCATTCGGATCTGATCGCCGGCGCCGTTCTTGGTCGCAAGGCGGTGATCAAGCAGATCAAGGCCCTGCGCGGCGCGATCGGCACCCAGCTCGATCCACATTCCTGCTGGATGCTCGGCCGTTCGCTGGAAACGCTGCAACTGCGCATGGAACGGGCAAACAGCAACGCGCGAGCCGTTGCCGACTTTCTGCGTGATCACCCGAAGGTCGAGAAGGTTCACTACCTGCCCTACCACGATCCGGAATCGCCGGCCGGCCGGACCTTCATCGCGCAATGCACCGGCGCGGGCTCCACCTTCTCTTTCGACATCCGCGGCGGCCAGCCCGCCTCGTTCAAATTCCTGAATGCGCTGCAGATCTTCAAGCTCGCGGTCAGCCTCGGCGGCACGGAATCGCTTGCGAGCCATCCGGCCACCATGACGCATTCCGGCGTGCCCGCCGATGTCCGCCAGCGCATCGGCGTTCTGGAATCGACCATCCGCCTTTCGATCGGTATCGAGCATCCGGACGATCTGATCGCCGACCTGGAACTGGCGCTGCACGCGGCCTGACGCCAATCGCAGGGCGTTATTGATATCAATGCCCGACGGCGCCGGGCATTGATGCGTTCATGACGTCATTTGTCGTCGGTCGTCAGTTCCGTCTCGTCAGTATTCAGCACGAAGACCGCAAGCAGGCGCGCCGGCTTTGTCTTGCTGGCGTTTTTGCTGACGCTGTGATGATCGCCGGGAAATTCGGGAAAGCTTTCGCCGGCCTTGTAAACCTTCTCTGGCCCGTCATTCACCTTGCTGGTGATCGCACCTTCGAGAACGGTGGCATAGATGAAGGCCGAAGCCGGGTGCGTATGGCCGGGCGAGGTACCGCCCGGCGCATATTCGACGAGCACCGCCCGCATGCTCTTGCCGGGAACATTCGGAAGCTTCTGGTCGAAAACGACGCTTACCTTCGCGTCGCCGCCTGCGGCGTGAGCCTGAGTGCCGGCGGCAAGGACAATGGCGAGCGCCGCCGCCGAGATCATTTTTCTGAGCATGTCTGGTCTCCTGCGTTGATGGGAATGGGTCGGGCGCCCGGTATCAGGCGCTCTTTTTCTGAGGCGGCTGCCGGCTCAGCCAATCGTCGAAGCGGATCTTGCCGAGCCGCGCCTTGGCCCCGGTCACGAGCGAATTATCCTCGAGCTCCACGCCGAAGTAGCGGGCGTGCGGATCCGCCATCACTTGCCGCGGATCGTTCGTCGCCTTGAAGAGACGTGTCACGATTTCGGTGAGGCGGATCTTCTCCGGCCCGCCGATCTCGATCGTGCCGTTCACAGGCTTGCCGAGCGCCACTTCGGCCATGACGTCGGCGACGTCGTCCGAGGCGATCGGCTGCACGTAGGCCGGCGACAGATGCACGGTCTGGCCGACGGTGCCCGACTGGGCGATGCCAGCCATGAATTCATGGAACTGGGTGGAGTGCACGATGGTGTAGGGTATCCCGGAGCTCTTGATCAGCTCTTCCTGGGCCATCTTGGCGCGCATGTAGCCGCTGCCCTGCAGCCGCTCCATACCGACGATCGACAGTGCGATGTGATGCTTCACGCCGGCGGCAGCCCCTGCCTTGAGCAGATTGCGGCCCGACGTCTGGAAGAATTCCAGGACGGCCTTGTCCTCGAACGAGGGCGAGTTTGCGAGATCGAGAACCACCTGTGCCCCGGCGAGCGCTTCCGCCAGGCCTTTGCCGGTGATCGTGTCCACACCCGAGTTCGGCGACGCCGCCAATGCCTCGTGCCCCTTGTTGCGTAATCTTTCCACGGTCTTTGAGCCGATGAGGCCAGTGCCGCCGATAACGACGATCTTCATGGGTAGTCTCCTTGTCCTTTACGAGGATGTCCTCTGGTGGCCTGAAGGTGAGCAGGCAACTGCTCGGCATGCCCCCGCGCCCTCGATGAGCGAAGCGACTTTCATCGGGACCGTCGCCGGTGCGACCGGTGTAAACCGATGGGCATGAGGATGCGCCGGATCGCGGCCCCAAACTATTCTTCCTCGGTCGCTGTCAGCCTATGCGAACGTAGTAGGCCAGCTGGCTCTGCGGTCGAGGCAGTCGGCCGAAATGGCGGAACATCACATCGACAGGCATTGGCCAGATGTACCGTCGGGGCAGATGGCCGACCCGGAAGGCAAGGCGTATTCACTGGCCTGCAAGCCGAGGCTTGCGTCATCAATCCTCTCACGATGGAGATAGGAATGATCAAGCGTCTGAACTTCATGGCCCATAAGAACAGCGGCATCGACGGCCTCGTGGCCGTTGAAGGCTGGATTGCCAAAAGCTTCGATCCGAAGTTGCTCGAACTCGTCAAGGTGCGCGTTTCCCAGATGAATGGATGCGCGCATTGCCTGCACATGCACCGCCAGGACGCACTGAAGCTCGGCGAAACGGATGACCGGCTGCTGCTTCTGAACGCGTGGCGGGAGTCGCAGCTCTTCACCACTCGGGAGCGGGCCGCACTCGCCTGGGCCGAGGCTCTCACTCAGATCGCGAAAAGCCATGCGCCGGATGATGTTTATGAAGAGGCGCACGCCAACTTCTCGGATGACGAACTCGTGGCCCTTTCGATCGGTGTTGCAATGATTAACGCCTGGAACAGGCTGGCGATCGGCTTTCGGCTACAGCATCCGGCCGATCACAAGCGCGCCGCCGCCTGACGGTCTGCGCCTTCGGCGGATCAGGAAAGCTGGGTAGCCTCGAACATGGCGGTCAGCCCTATGCCCCCGCCGATGCCAATCATTGCCAGGCCGGCCGCGCCCGGCGCCCATCCGCTGATGTCGCGGATCAGCTGGCTGTATAGTCGGGTAACGAGGATTGCGCCGGAGGCGCCGAACGGATGGCCCAAGGCAATGGCCCCGCCGTTCCTGTTGATCGCGTCGGCCGGGACATCGAGCTGATCCAGCGATGCCAGAACCTGGGCGGCGAAGGCCTCGTTGAATTCGATGGCATTGATGTCGGACAGCGAGAGCCCGGGCTGACGCTGCAGCAGCTTCCTGGTCGAGGCGACCGGGCCGATGCCAAGCAGATTGGGATCCACGCCGGCAGCGGCGCTGTCGATGAAGGCAAGGCCCTTTTCGATGCCGAGGCTTTTCGCCATGCCACGGCTCATGACGAGCACCAGGCAGGCGCCGTCGTTCAGCGGGCAGGCATTGCCGGCTGTCACCGAACCGCCAGCCAGGAAGACCGGCCGGAGGTTTGCGAGTACCTGCAGGGATGTAGCCGCACGTGGGCATTCGTCCCGTTCGATCGGCCCGTGGTCGGTGGAAATGTCAACGATCTCGGGGCGAAAGGTGCCTGCCTCTGCCGCCGCTACGGCGAGCCGATGGCTGCGCAAGGCGAATTCATCCTGTCTCTGCCGCGATATGCTGAACTGACGGGCGACGTTTTCGGCGGCAATCCCCATTTCCGGGTCGCCGATCGTGTCAGGCGAAAACCGGGCGCGCCCGTAAAATCGCGGTGGCATCCCATTCGCCTTTGGTCTTTCGACGCGCCATGGTGCGGTGCTGACGCTTTCGACGCCGCCGGCCAGAAAGCACGAGCCGGCTTTCGCCTGGATCAGCCGGGCTGCCGTGATGATCGCTTCCAGGCCCGAGCCGCATTGCCGATCGATCGAGACACCCGGAACCGCCATGGGCAGACCTGCTGTGAGCGCTGTCAGCCGCGCGATATTTCCGCCGCCGCCGGCGGCATTGCCCACCAGCACATCGTCGATGCTTTCGGGCGCAATTCCCGTTTCGGACAGGATCCGATGAATGATCGGCGCAAGCAGGTCTTCCGCCGCGACAGTCGCAAGCGAGCCGAAAGCCCGGCCGATCGGCGACCGGTAGGCGGCAACCACGACCGGCTGCCAATCCTCGTCAGGCTGAAAGGCGTAGGACAAGATCGTCTCCAGAAACCACCGCCCGCTCCACTTGCCCCCTCGAGATCTTCCCGCTGCTCGTCATCGGCCAGGATCCGATATGGTAGAATTGCTTGGGGATCTTGTACCTGACGAGCGAGCTCGCGCAATGATCGGCCAGAATTTTTAGGTCCATCGTCTCTCCCGAGACGACGGCGACGATCCGTTGGCCGAAATAGGCGTCCGGCAATCCGAAGACAACAGCATCCTCTACCCCGGGGCAGGCCTTGAGCGCACTCTCGACTTCGGCGGGATAAACGTTGTTGCCGCCAGTGATCATCATGCCGCCCGCCCTGCCGATCACCCGCAGCATGCCATTGGCATCGAGTTCGCCGAGATCTCCGACCGTCGCTCCGGCTTCTGTGACCCGGAACGCCTGACCGTCGTCGCCCCAGAGATATCCATCCGCGATCAGGTCGCTGTCGACGAATATGGTTCCCGGCACATCGGTCCCGACGTCGTTCTCATCGGGGTCGCGAATGGAAATTCCCACGCCGGGATAGGCCTGCCCCACCCGGTCGATCGGGAAATCGATCTCGCCGCCGACAAGGGTCGAGACCGTCATGAAACCGAGCTCGGATGCGCCGTAATATTCCCGGATACGGGCCTTCGGAAACAGGCGACGCATGGATTCGACCCCGTTCCTGTCAAGCTTTGCGCCGGCGGTCAGGACGTCGCGCAAGGAGGTCAAAGCGGGTTCGCCCGCCCACGCCCTTGCAATTCCGGCTATATGGGTGGGCACGGCAACCAGCCGTTCGACTTGCCAGGAGGAGAGCGTGCGTGCGACCACGCCCGGATCCCATTTCCGGACTGAATGGAAGGTTGCCCCCGCATCAAGAGCTTCGACCAATGCATAGAGCGCAAGGCCGTGCGCGAGGGCTCCCGGGCACATTGTCGACGGCGCGTCTTCGAGCTCGAAAACGACGCGTCCCCGATCGAGGCTCCGGCGCCACTGCTCCCGCGAGCGATAATAGGCCTTCGGCTCGGCGGTGGTCCCCGATGTGAAGCCGATCAGAAAGATCTTGTCGGTATCGGCCGGCAGCTCGGCTTCACCTCCCGCCGCAGCGAGGTTGAAAGCCTCCGTTCCGGCGGGAACGACGGGAATGCCGAATCTCCGGGCAATTTCAGCGCTCGGCCCGGCATCGTCGTCGACAATCAGAACGTCAGGCGCCAGGCGCTCGATGATGCGTTCGATCCTTTCTGCCGGCATCAGCGGGTCGATGACCGCGCAGGCATTCGGGAAAGCGGTGGCCGCCGCAAAATACTCGGCAAAGCCGATATGATTGCCAAGGCTGAGGGCGGCAAGCTTCTCCACGCCGGGCAGATTGAGCATGCGGCGGTTCGAGCGGGGCAGATCTCGGAGAAACCGATAGATTGCCTTGGCGCGCAAATAGAGCTCGCCATAGCTGAGCGAGCGCCCGTCGATGACCAGCGCCGGCTTGTCCGGTGTCTCCGTTGCCTGTCGAAGAAGCTGCGCATGGATCGGCATGGACACCCGCTGGTTTGAATGATCGGCAATCAGCCGGGAGACAGAGCCGCTTTGGTCGCTTCGGGGATCGGCGTCGGGCGGCTGTCGGAGAGGCCGACGCAGACCCAGACGAAATGCGCTGATGCGCAATGGGCGCCATCGCGCTGGCGAAAGAGTTCTATGGCGAAGGACAGGCTCGTGCGCCCGATTTTCTCCACGTCCACCTTCGCCTCGACGACATCGTCGAGGTCGATCGGGCTGTGAAAGGTGATCTCCGCCTTCTTCACGTGATAGGCGACGCCGGAGGAGGTGTGACGGAAATGGCTGAGAATTTGCCGTTGCCGCAGGAACTCGACGACCGCATCCTCGCAATAATCGAGATAACGGGAATTGTGAACATGACCATAGATGTCGATGTCTCGCATCGAGACCCGGAACGATGCTAAAGGCCTGTCGTCAACGCTCATTCGATCACCAATTCGACGGGGTGATCTAACCGCAGTGTGTGGGGGATGCAATGCAATATCAGGCGGTCGTGCGAAAATTCGGCCCGGCTCAAGATGTCGTCGAGCTCGAGCAGGCTGCGCTGCCGCCGCTGCGGCGCGACCAGGTGAGGGTGCGCCTGTTGGCGCGGGCGATCAACCCGTCCGATATCATCACCATATCAGGAGCCTATAGCGGACGCACGACATTGCCCTTCATTCCGGGCTTCGAAGCGTTCGGCGTGGTCGAACAGTGCGGCGAGGAGGTTCATGGGCTTTCGCCGGGAACACGCGTGCTGCCGGTGCGCAGCGCCGGTGGCTGGCAGGAATTCAAGGATACCGATCCCGGCTGGTGCCTTCGTGTTCCAGACGAGCTCACCGACTTCGAAGCTGCGACGAGCTACGTCAATCCGATGACGGCCTGGCTGATGCTGCATGCCAAGATCGGGCTGAGGCCGGGCATGCGTATTGCCATCAATGCCGCCGCCTCTTCGATCGGAGCGATATTGATCGGTCTCGCCAATGCCGCAGGCGTGGAGCCGGTCGCCATCGTCCGCAGCGAAGGATCGCTTGAGCGCCTGCGCGGCCGGGTCGAGGCTATCATCATCGATAGGGAGGAAAGCCAAAGCGATCTGGCTGCCGGGCTCGCCGGCCGACATGGGCTCGACGCGGTGCTCGATTGTGTCGGAGGCGCGCGCGCCGCCACCCTCGCCGATGCGCTGAAGCCCGGCGGGCATTTCGTGCATTACGGCCTGCTTTCGGGCCAAAGCATTCCGGCTTCCTTCTGGGCCTCCCATCCCGATATCGCCTTTTCCTATTGTCACCTCCGGGAATGGGTTCATTCGCAAGCGATGAGCGACGTCCAGCGGGCCTATTCCGAGATCGCGGCGCAGATCGTTTCGAAAATCATCGCGACCGAGGTGCGGGAGGTATTCCCCCTGGAAAATGTCCGGCAAGCCCTGCACTCCGCTCTTCCCTTTAGAACGGGCGGCAAGGTGCTCTTGGCCTGACGGACGCTGTCACTAGGCGTCTTCGTGCCGTTGCCGCGCGATGGTGATTGCCGCATGGTTCTGCTCGGCCCATCCGATCAGGGTTTTCATGGGAATGAGGAAGGATCGCCCCAGTTCCGTCAGCTCATATTCCACGCGAGGCGGGACCTCCGGATAGACGGTGCGCCGCACGAAGCCATCCTGCGCCAGATGCTTCAACGTCTTGGAGAGCATCTGCTTCGAGATATCACCGATCTCGCGCATCAGCTCGTTGAAGCGTTTCTTCTCGTCTTCCAGCGCCTCGAGGGTGAGCAGGCTCCATTGATCGCCGATACGATCGAGCACGCCTCTGATCGGGCATCCCGCCCCGGGCTGTTGCTTCGGCTCGTCGGTTTCCTTGGGCATGCTCCGTCCTCGGTCATCCTCGGCTGACCTTGCCACTAAAACCTGCCTTCTTGCTAGGCATGTCGAGGTTTCATAGACCAGCTCTCATAGTCTGCTTTCTAGACTAGATCGCGAATCCATACCAAGGAGCTTGATGCATGACATTCGGGAAATCGCTTTTCGCACTCGTCATTTTGGCGAGTGTCGCCGCGCCGGCCGGCGCTTTTGCTGAATCCGCCTCGCGGGATTTGAAGGTCGAGGAAGCCAACCGGAAGCTGGTGGTGGAATTCTACGACAGGTTCTTCAACAAGCACGATATCGAGGCCGCCGCGGTCGTCGCCGACGACTACCGGCAGCACAATCCTCAAGTTCCAGACGGGAAGAAGCCTTTGATTTCCTTCTTCAGCGGCTTCTTCAAGGACAATGCCCAGTCGCGAGCCTAGATCGTCCGCAGCGCCGCCGATGGCGATCTGGTCTGGTTGCATGTGCACGCGACGAATGGCGCAGGCGATCTTGGCCAGGCGATCGTCGATATATTCCGCGTCAAGGACGGCAAGATCGTCGAGCACTGGGACGTGATCCAGGCCGTTCCGAAAGAGGCGGCAAACAAGAATACGATGTTCTGAGTTGGGTGGGCCGGCTTCCCAGCTGGCCCCACTATCGGCGTTACACGCCTGGTTCAGCCGTCTCTCTCGTTGCTGCCGATTTCCGCCGCACTGCTCGGTCAACATTTGCCGATGGCCTAGCGCACATACGCCAAGATGGCTGGTGCCATAATCGATCCGCATCAATCGATCCGAGGACGCTCCGATTTCGGCGTTGCCAGCCCGTGTTTGGCGAGTTCCAGGGTCAGAATAAGGGTTTCGAAAAGGTTGAACTTGTGATCTCACCGCCTGTGGGGGAGATGGCCGGCAGGGCAGAGGGGGTGGCCATGGCACACCCTCTCCCTGCTCTCTGCAAGCCCTGAGTAGTCCGCGCCCCAAGCTTTGACGGCTAAGCGGGATCGGGAGTAGCATCCACGCGGTAGCGGCAAGGTGGTCAAAGCGGCCGGCCCGGTGGAGATGCAATGATGAAACACAAACTTTTCCTCCTGACGCTCGCGGCGCTGGCATTTTGTTCCGCATGGCCCATTTCCAACGCCTTCGCTGCGGCCCAGCCTATCTTCTGGAGAGCTTTACGGCCGGCCGATCAGGCCAAAGCGAAAGTGCCGTTGTCGGGCACGATGAGCGGCCCACAGGGCGAAACACTCGCCTGGCATGGGGAGGCGCATCCGATCGAATTGACGGGCTTCGTTCTGCCGATCGACCAGGAAGGCGATCTTGTCTACGAATTCATGCTGGTGCCTTGGGCCGGAGCCTGCAGCCACATGCCGTCCCCTCCGCCCAACCAACTGGTTCGTGTCGTTCCGGAAGAGCCTTTGCACCTGGCAAGAATGTACGAGACCGTCACCGTGACGGGTACCCTGCGGCCCGGCCTGGATCAGGCGCAATTCTTCATGATCGACGGTGACCGCGTCCTCACCTACGGCTACAGCATAAACCATGCCCAGGTAGCGACAGTAACGGCGACGACTGATCCCGATCTGCTGTCACTTTCGCCTTTCGGCATTCTGCCTCGCCAGTAGAAGGCGCAGAGACGGCAACTGTCGATGTTCTGATCGCCGCTCAGGCCAAGACCCGGGCGCTGGTTCTCGTCACTAACGATGTCGGGGAATTCCGCCGCGTCGACGGTCTGCGTGTCGAGGACTGGACGGTCGGGCGGTAAGTCCGGTCTCCGATGAAAAAATGCCCGGGCGCAGCTGAAACTGCGCGCCCGGGCAAAATGCTGCCGGTCAGACGAGGTCGAAACGATCGGCGTTCATGACCTTGTTCCAGGCGGCGACGAAGTCCTTGACGAACTTCTGCTTGGCGTCGGACTGGCCGTAGACTTCGGCAAAGGCGCGAAGCTGCGAGTGCGAGCCGAAGATCAGGTCGACGCGGGTGCCGGTCCACTTGACTTCGTTCGTGTTGCGGTCGCGCCCTTCGTAAACGCCTTCCTTGCCGGTGACGGGCGACCACTGCGTGGCCATGTCGAGCAGGTTGACGAAGAAGTCGTTCGTCAGCGTTTCCGGACGGGACGTGAAGACGCCATGTTCGGGCGCGCCGGCCTTCAGCACACGCAGGCCGCCGACGAGAACGGTCATTTCAGGTCCGGTCAGCGTCAGCAACTGGGCGCGGTCGACGAGCGCTTCTTCCGGCTTCATGAACTGCCGGCCGCCGATATAGTTGCGGAAACCATCGGCGCGGGGTTTCAGCGCCGCGAAGGAATGCGCGTCGGTCTGCGCCTCGGCGGCGTCCGTGCGGCCCGGCGTGAACGGCACGCTGACGGCATGACCGCCGGCCGCTGCCGCCTTTTCCACACCGGCTGCACCGGCCAGAACGATCAGGTCGGCCAGCGAGATCTTCTTAGCGCCAGTCTGGGCAGCGTTGAAGTCCTTCTGGATGCCTTCGAGAACGCCGAGCACCTTGGCGAGTTGCGCCGGCTGGTTGACTTCCCAGTCCTTCTGCGGGGCAAGGCGGATACGCGCGCCATTGGCGCCGCCACGCTTGTCGGAGCCGCGGAAGGTCGAGGCGGACGCCCAGGCCGTCGAGACCAGTTCCTGTACGGTGAGGCCGGTTGCCAGCACCTTTGCCTTGAGGTCGGCGATGTCCTTGTCGTCGACGAGCGGATGATCGACGGCCGGGATCACATCCTGCCAGATCAGGTCTTCGGCCGGAACCTCCGGACCGAGGTAGCGCACCTTCGGTCCCATGTCGCGGTGAGTCAGCTTGAACCATGCGCGGGCGAAGGCATCGGCGAACTCGGCAGGGTTTTCCAGGAAGCGGCGCGAGATCTTCTCGTAGACAGGATCAAAACGCAGCGCCAGGTCGCTGGTCAGCATGGTCGGAAGATGCTTTTTCGACGAATCATAAGCATCCGGGATGGAGGCTTCAGCGTTCTTTGCGCTCCACTGATGCGCGCCGCCCGGGCTCTTGGTCAGCTCCCATTCGAAAGCGAACAGGTTTTCGAAGAAGTAGTTGCTCCACTGGGTCGGCGTCTGGGTCCAGGTCACTTCGAGGCCGCTACCGATGGCATCGCGACCGACGCCGGTGTTGAACTTGCTGGTCCAGCCCAGGCCCTGAGCTTCGAGCTCGCCGCCTTCCGGGTCGACGCCGACAAACGACGGATCGCCAGCGCCATGGGTCTTGCCGAAAGTATGCCCGCCGGCGATCAGCGCCACGGTTTCTTCGTCGTTCATCGCCATACGGGCGAAGGTTTCACGGATGTCGCGGGCGGATGCCAGCGGATCCGGAGTGCCGTTCGGGCCTTCCGGGTTGACATAGATAAGGCCCATCTGCACGGCGCCAAGCGGCTCTGCCAGTTCGCGTTCACCACTGTAGCGTTCGTCACCCAGCCAGGTTCCCTCAGGACCCCAGTAGAGTTCTTCCGGCTCCCAGACGTCGGCGCGGCCGCCGGCGAAACCGAAGGTCTTGAAACCCATGGATTCGAGCGCGACGTTGCCGGTGAGGATCAACAGGTCAGCCCAGGAGATCCTGTTGCCGTATTTCTGCTTGATCGGCCACAGCAGGCGGCGGGCCTTGTCGAGGTTCACGTTGTCAGGCCAGCTGTTGAGCGGTGCAAAACGCTGCTGGCCCTGGCCGGCGCCACCACGGCCGTCGGTGATGCGGTATGTGCCGGCGCTGTGCCAGGCCATGCGGATGAACAGGCCGCCATAATGACCGAAATCGGCCGGCCACCAGTCCTGCGAATCCGTCATCAGCGCGTGAAGATCCTTCTTCAGGCCGTCGAGATCGAGCTTTTTGAACTCCTCGGCATAGTCGAAGGCCTGGCCGAGCGGATCGGCGCGGCCGGAATTCTGGTGAAGAATCTGCACGTTCAGCTGGTCCGGYCACCAGTCGCGATTGGATCTGCTGCGAGGCGTATTACCGTGTGCAACAGGACATTTGCCTGCGCTGTCAGTGGGGTTGTCCATGATCGTCTCCTTCATTGCTTGATCTGTCTGCGGTCCAAAAAGATGAGCCGAGCTGGTGCCCCACTCTCTCCCTGCAGTCTTCATATCGGAAGCGCTTCATAAATTTAAGTTGGATTTACTGATCGTTGCGATAAGCTGAGGTTATGAAGAACCTTACCCTGAAACAGCTACGCTATTTTGAAGCACTGGCAAGAGATGGCCGCTTCCGACGCGCTGCCGACGCCTGTGCAATCTCCCAGCCGGCATTGTCAATGCAGATCAAAGAACTTGAGCAAGAATTGGGCGGTGAGCTTTTTGAGCGCAACGCGCGTGAGGTGAAACTGACCGCCTTCGGTCAGACCGTGGCTCTCAGGATCCGCGATATCCTGCGTGGCGTGGACGAGCTTGCGGAGCTGGCGCGGGCCGCGCGTGATCCCTTCCTGACGCGGCTGCGCATCGGCATCATCCCGACGATTGCACCCTATCTGTTGCCGGCGATCATCAATGACCTGAACAAGAGCTTCGCGGGTATCCAGATCGAAGTGCGCGAAACGCAGACGTCGAAGCTGGTTCAGGAGCTGGCGCAAGGCCAGCTGGACACGGCAATTGTTGCTTTGCCCGTGTCGGAACCCTCCCTGGCAGAACTCGAGCTCTTTAAGGAAGAGTTCGTGCTGGTCCGGCGCCCCGAAGACGAGGGCAAGCCCGTACCCGAACGCGAGGCGCTGCGCGAAATGCGGCTGCTGCTGCTCGAGGAAGGTCACTGCTTTCGCGATCAGGCCTTGTCATTCTGCAGGATAGGGCAGGCCCGCCCCCGGGAAGTCATGGAAGGCAGCTCTTTATCCACCCTGGTCCAGATGGTCAGCGCCGGGATCGGCATCACCTTGATCCCGGAGATGGCCGTTCCGGTGGAAACGCGCTCGGCCCATGTTTCGATCTCCCGTTTCCAGTCTCCGCAGCCGTCGCGAACGATCGGCATGATCTGGCGCAATTCGACGCCGATGGCCAAACAGCTCCAGCAGGTTTCAGAGGCGGTTCGCCGGTCGGCCGAAACCATGCGCGAACAGTATATCGCGCGGTGATGGACCTGACATCGCCTCGCCTCAGGAGCGCCGCTTGAACGTATGCTCCGCTGCCGGAAACTGTCGCGATCGGACCTCTTCGGCATAAGCTGCAGCGGCGGCCGAAATCCTCTTGCCGAGTTCGTCGTAGCGCTTGACGAAACGCGGGGTGAAATCGTTGAAGAGCCCCAGAATGTCGTCGGAAACCAGAACCTGGCCGTCGCAGGCGGAAGAAGCGCCGATACCGATGGTCGGGATGTGCATGGCGGCCGTCACCTCGCGGGCGAGCGGCTCCACCGTGCCCTCGATGACGACGGCAAAGGCGCCCGAGCCGCCGATGGCATGGGCATCACGCCGGATCTTCGACGTCTCGTGTTCGGAATGGCCGACGGAACGATAACCGCCTGCGGTATGAACCTGCTGCGGCATCAGGCCGATATGCCCCATAACCGGGATTCCCCGCTTGGTCAGAAAAGCGATGGTCTCGGCCATCTCCTCGCCCCCCTCCAGCTTGACGGCATCGCAACCGGTTTCCTGCAGGATGCGCACAGCATTGCGGAAGGCGACCTCCTTCGATTCCTGATAGCTGCCGAACGGCATGTCGACGACGACGCAGGCCTTGCCGACGCCGCGCATTACCGCCTTGCCGTGCGCGATCATCATATCGAGCGTCACGCCGATGGTGCTCTCCATGCCGTAGAGCACCATACCGAGCGAATCCCCGACCAGCAGGAGGTCGCAATGCTCATCGAGCAGCCGCGCCATCGGCGTCGTATAGGCGGTCAGGCAGACGATCGGCTTGCCGCCCTTCATGGCGGAAATGCGGGCTGGCGTAAGGCGCTTCTGAATTCCGGCCGCGCTCATCTGGTCACTCCCTTTCCCGGCAGACCCTGCCCGCCGATGACTCTCTTGTCACCGATAACTCGGTTGTCACTGACGACCCTGTTGTCGAGCAGCCGTGTCGAGCCGACCCGAACGAAGAGCGCCACGACGACAGGGTCTGCGATCGACGTGACCTTCTGCAGCGTCGAGGCATCCCTGACGGCGACGACCTCGGGCTTTGCCAGAGGCTCGCGACCAAGAAACGCCGTGAGCTTTGCCTCGAGTTCCACCGGATCGGTCAGGCCGCCGGCGACCAGACGCTCGGCCTCGTCAAGGGTCTGAGGGACAATCACCGCGGCACGCCGCTCCGCCTCGCTGAGATAGACGTTGCGCGACGACAATGCGAGGCCGTCGCTATCCCTGACCGTCGGCACTGATTTCACGCGCACCGGCACGGCCAGATCGTCCACCATGCGCTTGATGATGACGACCTGCTGGTAATCCTTCTCTCCGAAATAGGCGGTTTGCGGCTGCACGATGTTGAAAAGCTTGCAGACGACAGTGGCGACGCCGGCAAAATGCCCAGGCCGTACCGCCCCCTCGAGTTCGCACCCGAGATCGGGAACGTCGACGAGGGTCAGCATCGGGCGCGGATACATGTCCTCGACGCCAGGTGAAAAAAGGAAATTGACGCCGGCTTGCCTCAGCATGGCGGCATCGCGTTCCAGATCGCGCGGATATTTGCTGAGGTCTTCCGCCGGGCTAAACTGCAGCGGATTGACGAAAATCGAGACGACGACGATGTCATTCTCGGCGCGAGCGCGCGAGACGAGCTCCATATGACCGGCATGAAGATAGCCCATCGTCGGAACGAGGCCGACGGTCCGCCCTTGCCGCCTCAGCGCATCGAGCGTGTGGCGCAGCTCGTCAATGCTCGAGAAAACCCGCATAAATCCTCCCCTGGACCGGTCACTCCATCTTGGGCGCGGATATGAAGTGTAATCGATGCGGCAGGTCAATGCATATTCCTMGATAAAAACGATTAGATGCAACGGCAGCCGGTGACGCCAGGCCATATCAGCTCCCGCAAAATGGCTTTTCGCCACTCGGCTCCTGTTCCA
This sequence comes from Rhizobium sp. 01N447_2, assembly GCF_056399245.1. Lineage (NCBI taxonomy): Bacteria > Pseudomonadati > Pseudomonadota > Alphaproteobacteria > Hyphomicrobiales > Rhizobiaceae > Rhizobium > Rhizobium sp. 01N447_2. Next base: position 6,447 of record NZ_JBFTQY010000083.1, on the reverse strand, counting down.
CGTCTCACCTGCTTGCAGTGGAACCGACGATGTGCGACTTCCGTTACTCGCCCTGTCCGTCAAGATACCATCACAGTCGGTCGCTATGGACGTTACATGGAGGACGCATGGACAAGCCCTGGAAGATCAGCCGCGGACCGATTGCGGCAACCGAGCTCGACGTGGAGAAGGCAAACGCGATCAATGTGCTGTTGATCCGGCCGGTCGGCGTTCTTCCGGCCAAGGCGGGAGATTCGGTCCTTCCTTTTGCCGTCGGCCTTTTCAATGAACTCCGCCCGCTCCTGAAGCCCGATGCCGGCGTCACCACGCTGCGGCGGGCGACCGCGGCCTATGTCCACTGCCGGCGCTACTATTTCGCCAGCGCCCAGCCCGATTCCATGCGCCATGGCCTTGACGGCGAACCCGTCGAACCACTGTCGCCCGAAGACCGGCTGGTCGCGCAAAAACGCTTCCTGAGCCTCAAGCAGAACACCGGCAAGACAGATGCATCCGAGCAGACGGCAACAGTTCCCGCTCCCCTGTTGAGCAAAAGCGAACAGATCCGCGCAGCCCTCCTCGGAAAAAGGAACGCCGCCAGCTAGAGCAGAATGACATCAGCGTCTCATATCCGGCTTGCAGTCATTGCGCGTTCTTGCGTAGTGCGACCGTCTTTCACGAGGTCGACGTAATAGTATCGTTTCGCAGCGAATAGCATCTGCGCGCAACGTCGGACTGCTTAAACCTTCGCATTAGCCTCAAGTATGTTTGCTTTACATACCTTTAATGCAATTACGCTAATTTTAGCATCAACCAGAAACCCAGTCCGGGCTTGCTAGAACGATGCGTTTCCTGATTGCAGCTTCCTTAATCGCATTGGCCGTCGTCCAGCCTGGCGCGGCCGCCGATCTTTCCGCGTATAAGCGGCCACTGACAGTTCCGTTCGAGGGCGTTACAGTCTACTCCCCCCAGTTGGCGACGCTCGGCAAGATGCTGTTCTTCGATCCGCGGCTTTCCGGCAACAAGAACATGACCTGCGCCAGCTGTCATAACCCTTCCTTCGGCTTCGAGACACCGGTGACGACGCCGATCGGCGCGGCCAATACCGCGCTTGCGCGCCAGGCGCCGACCGTTCTGAACGTTGCCTGGGTCACGCCCTTCTTCTGGGACGGCCGCGCGCCGAACCTGGAGGAGCAGGCGGCAGGCCCGATCACTGCTGCCGCCGAAATGAACGGCAAGCTCGACACCGCCGTGACCGAAATGCAGGGTATACCTGATTACAAGAAGTGGTTCGACGAGGTATTCCCTGACAAGGGCGTCACCAAGGAGACGATGCTAACGGCGATCGCCACCTATGAGCGGACGGTGGTTTCCAATTGGTCGCCCTTCGACCGGTGGGTGGACGGCGACGAGAAGGCGGTCTCCGACGGCGCCAAGCGGGGCTTCGAGCTGTTCACCGGCACCGCCGGCTGCTCCTCCTGCCATACGGGCTGGAACTTCACCGACAACAAGTTCCACGACATCGGCCTGCCGGGCGACGATATCGGCCGCTACAAGATCGATGCGAGCAGCGCGGACAATAAATATGCCTTCAAGACGCCCGGCCTGCGCAACACGCTCTACCGTGGCCCTTATATGCATGACGGCAGCCTGAAGAGCATGGACGAGGTGATCGTCCATTATGAAAGCGGCGGCGTCAGCCGTCCGTCGCTCGATAAGGCGATGTCGCCCTTCTTGCTGACGGACCAGGAGAGCAAGGATCTGATCGCCTTTCTCGGAACCCTGACCGCCGAAAAGCAAGACATCCCCCTGCCGACGCTGCCGAACTGAGGTGCTGGCAATGAAACTCTCCATACGCATGCAGATTCTCGTGCCCATGGTGGCTACGATCATCGTCGGCTTCGGCAGCGCATTCCTGATCGGCTATCAGGCGATCGTCGGCCAGACCCAGGTCGCCGCGGTGGTGCAGGAAGCGGTGAACGCCAAGATGGTCTCCGCCCATATCGAACGGCAGTTCAAGGATGCGACCTCCGTCGTGGACCGGGTGCTTTCGATGACGAATTTCGTCCCGGCGGCCGAGGTCAAGGCCGGGTTCGATGAGAGCAATGGAGCGCTGGTGCAGTCGCTCGATGAGCTCGGCCGCGTCGATCTCGCCGGTTCGCTGACCGAGGGCGTGCAGTCACTCCGCCAGGCCCATGATGTCTGGGAAAAGGACGTCAGGATCAGTCTCGGGCTGCAGCAGGCAGACGAGGTCCCGACAGCCGAAAAGCTGGCGCGCTCGCAGCAGGCGATCCTGACCGGGATTGTCGCGGTCAACGCGATCGTCGATAAAATAGCAACCGAGAGCGTCGCCGCCGCCGGCAGCGCCCTGGAATCGAAAATCGAAACCGAATTGGCATTGGCGGGCATTGCCGCGCTCGTCGGCCTCGGCATTCTCATCGCCATCGCCCGGCATGTGTCACGCCCGATCCAGCGCATCACCCAATCCATGCAGGAACTCGCAGCCGGCGAGACGGACAAGGCAATCCCCTACGCAGGGCGCCGCGACGAAATCGGCCTGATGGCCGGTTCGGTGGAAGTCTTCCGCCAGAACGCCATCGCCCGCGCCGAGCTCGAAAGCGAGGCCGAGGAGAACCGTCGCCTGGCAGAAGCAAACCGGCTGGCGGACCAGGAGCAGGCGGAGCGGAGCGCGGCGGAACGGTTGACGATCGCCACGTCAGGCCTTGCCGCCGGGCTGAAGCGCCTCGCCCAGGGCGATCTCGCCTTCCAGCTGTCGGACGCGTTCGCGCCGGAATTCGAACCGCTCAGGCATGATTTCAACGCCTCCGTCAAGCAACTCGGCGATACGCTCCTTTCCGTTTCCGAAAGCGTATCGATCATCAATTCAGGCACTCGCGAGATCAGCAACGGCTCCAACGAACTCTCCGGCCGCACCGAACGGCAGGCTGCGACGCTCGAACAGACTGCCGCGGCGCTGAACGCCGTAACCGCCAAGGTCACGGAAGCTTTCGAGATCGCCAAGGAGGCCCGCAGCGTCGCCGACAATGCCAATCGCAGCGCCATGGCGTCAGGCAAGGTGGTGGCCCAGACAGTCGAGGCGATGGATCAGATCCAGGAATCGTCCAAGCAGATCAACAACATCATCAGCGTCATCGATCAGATTGCCTTCCAGACCAATTTGCTGGCGCTCAATGCCGGCGTCGAGGCTGCCCGCGCCGGCGAAGCCGGCAAGGGTTTCGCCGTCGTCGCCCATGAAGTGCGCGAACTCGCGCAACGCTCGGCCCAGGCCGCCAAGGAGATCAAGGACCTGATCGGGCGGGCATCCGCCAACGTCGCCAGCGGCGTCGAACTGGTCAGCCACACCGGCGCAGCGCTTGGTGACATCGGCCGCTTCATCGCCGATATCAATCAGCGCATGGAAGCGCTGGCGGCCTCGGCGCGTGAACAGGCGACGAATCTGTCGGAGGTCAATTCGGCGATGGGCCAGCTCGACCAGGTGACCCAGCAGAACGCCTCGATGGTGGAGGAAACCACAGCCGCCAGCGTCACGCTCGCCAGCGAGGCCGAGCGCCTGCGCGAACTGGTCACGCAGTTCGAATTGGGCAGGGCGCAAGCCAACACCCGGACATATCGCGACGCGGCCTGAGCGGAGCCTGAAAACCGGCCGGTGCAGGACTGAGAGCTTTTCGGGGCCGGGGGCGCGGAAAACGCGCCCCCGGCTGGCGCCGGCCGAAGGGGAGGGGCAATCGGCCGGGTCAGTTCAACGGGGCTTCGCCTGATGTGATCCGCTGCTCGTTTCCGGCAAACAGGTGAACAGCATCATGGATTGGCGCAATCCTCAGCACCTCGCCGGGGGCGGCCCTGATCCGTTCCCTGAAGACGCAGGTCAGCGTCTGCGTTCCCAGCCGGACGATGACGAGCGTTTCCGAACCCGTCGGCTCGACGACCACGGTCGTTACCTCGATGCCGCCCGGGTCCAACCGGATATGTTCGGGACGAATGCCGTAGATCACGGCTTCAGGCGGACGGCGCTCGCTCGGCAGGAGCAGGCCGTCGGCGGTTCGAAACCCGTCTTCCGTCATGTTGCCGCTGATGAAATTCATCGCCGGGGAGCCGATGAAGCCGGCGACGAAGAGGTTGTTCGGACGATCGTACAACTCCAGCGGAGAACCCGACTGCTCGATCAGGCCATCCTTCATGACGACGATCTTGTCGGCCATGGTCATGGCTTCGATCTGGTCGTGGGTGACGTAGATGGTCGTCGTCTGCAGCCGTTGATGCAATTCCTTGATCTCCGAGCGCATCTGCACCCTGAGCTTGGCGTCGAGGTTCGACAGGGGCTCGTCGAAGAGGAAGACGGCCGGGTCGCGCACGATCGCCCGCCCCATCGCCACGCGCTGTCTCTGGCCGCCCGACAGCTGCTTGGGATATCTCTCCAGGAGACTTTCGAGACCGAGGATTTTCGCGGCGTTGCCGACCCGCTGATCGATCTCCGTCCGCGGCATTCGTTTCAGCCGCAACGAAAAGCCCATGTTCTTGGCAACAGTCATGTGCGGATAGAGCGCATAATTCTGGAACACCATGGCGATGTCCCGGTCCTTGGGCGCAAGCTCGTTGACGATATGCTTGCCGATCTGGATCTGCCCCGAGGTGATGCCCTCGAGGCCGGCGATCATTCTCAAAAGCGTGGATTTGCCGCAGCCCGAGGGGCCGACCAGAACGACGAACTCGCCGTCGCCGATATCGACCGATACGCCTTTGATCGCTTTGAACGCGCCGTAATCCTTGCGCGCATTGTTGACCGAAACATGGGCCATTACCGTCCTCCCGAAATCGCTGTCAAAGTCCGCTCAGGACATTTCTCAAATAATCGAGGCCGAGGCGCTCGCCGTCTTTGCGGGCGGCTAAGTCCTTGCCCGGCCAGCCATAGGCGGCATCCTCGTGTTCGATCGACAGCGTGCCGTCGAAGCCAGCCCCGCTGGCCTGGCGCAGAAACCTCGGCCAATCGATGAGGCCGAGCCCGGGCAGCTTGTATTGCCACCAGCCCTTGCCGTGATAGCCGACAGCCTGCAGGCTCTCCGCATTGATTGCCGTGTCCTTGGCGTGAAGGATGGCGATGCGATCCTTCACCGCCTCCATCGCCTGATAGGGATCGACGCCGATGCGAATGAGGTGCGAGGGATCGAATTCCAGGCCGAAGCGGGGGTTCTCGATCCTTTGAAAAAGCTCCTGCCATCCTTTCGGCGTCGTACCGATGAAATTATCCTTCGGACCCGGCCAGTTCTCGATTGCGAAGGTGAGGCCAAAGGGCTGCGTCTCAGCGATCAGGCCGTTGGCGAAATCGGCGAAGTCATCGTAGTTGGCTTCGTCGCTTGCGGTGTCGTCCCGGCCCGGGAAGATCACGAAGATCGGGACGCCCGCTTCACCGATCGCGCCGGCAAATTCGGCGGTCCTTTCCCGAAGTGCCTTTCGTTTTGCCCGGTCGGCATCGAGTTGATTGCCGAAATAGGTAATTGACGACACGAAGAGGTCGCGGCTGCGTGCGAGCGCGACGGCGGCCTCCAACCGATCGGGCGTCTTGATATGGCCGCCGACATCGATCTCGATGGCGTCGAAACCGGCCGATGCGGCGAAATCCACCACTTCCTCGAAGGGGCGATCGTTGAATGTCGAAGTGTAAAAGCCGATCTTCACCAAAATCCTCCTTCAACAAAATCCCTGGGGCCTTGCGGCCGTTTCAACCGTTCAGGCGATCCATGTTCTTGAGTGGCGAACGTGTGCGTTGCGCCGCGTCCGCCGATGCGAGCATGAGGGCTGCTGCCATCGGCATGACCGCCGCCCCCATGGCAGAGGCATCCTCTCCGAGCGAGGCGCGATGAAGCGAGGGGAGGTTGGTGTCCTCGGCATCGAGATGCTCGTGCACATAGCGCAGCAACTCGTCGACGATGCGGATCGGCAATCTGCCGCCGACGAGGACGGCGTCGGGGTCGACGACCATGCCGATATGCTTGACGGCGACGGCCAGATGCGCGCTCATTTCCTTCAGCCATTGCGACACGAGGCGCCTGCCATGCGCATCCAGCGTCAGGAGATCGTGGGGAACACTCACCTCGACGCCATGCCGCGCAAGAAAATCATAGAGGAAGAACAGCGAGAATATCTCGCCGAGAAGCTGGACCTTATGGGCCTTCCCGTCCCCGCCATCGGCAATCGGAAGCCAGCCAATTTCACCGCTGAGGCCCATGGCGCCGCGATGACCATTGCCATCGAGCACGAGGCCGCCGCCCGGGCATGGATTGATGGCGATGTAGAAGAAGCTGCTGCTTTCAGCACCCAGTCCATAATCGAGTTCGGCAAGGGCTGCGGCATTGGCTTCGTTTTCGATGAAGACGGGATGCTGCGTCAGGTTCTCCAGTGCGGCGCGCACATCGAATGCCGTCCATTCCTGATAAGCCCCATTCCTGATAAGCC
>NZ_JBFTQY010000082.1:0-27611 GCF_056399245.1 Rhizobium sp. 01N447_2 | reverse complement strand
GTTCGAGGTCGAGGATTTCGTGTCCCCGAACGTCGCGGCGATCGTCGGCCTCAGCCTCTACCATGGAGGCTATCTTTCCGAGGTTCTGCGGCCAGCCTACCTCGCCGTCGAACGCGGCCAGCACGATGCTGCGGACAGTCTCGGATACACCTTCCTTCAGAAGATCCTTCGGGTCGTCGGACCCCAGGCCGTGCACATCGCCCTGCCAGGTTACGGCAACTCGATCATCTACCTCATCCACAACGTTGCACTCGTGATGTACATCGGCGCCGCGGATGTCATGGCGACCGCCCATCTGGTCATGGAGCGCGACTACAACCAGTACCAGTTCGAGACCTACCTTGTGCTGGCGGTGATCTATTCGCTGCTATGCCTCGTGGCATGGATCGTCGTGCGCTTTTTCGAAACGCGARACGCAAAATTCGCGCCCAATACCGCACCGGCCAAGACCACCATGATGGCAAGCGTCTGATCGAATAGGAGGTCATCACATGTTCGATTCCGAAGTCCTTCTTCCCGATCTCTGGGATATCCTCGGCGCGGTCCCGGTGACGCTCGCCATGGCGCTTGGAATCTTCGTCTTCTCTACGATCGTCGGCAGCCTTTTCGCGATGGTGGAATATCGGCGGGTCCCGCTGCTTCGGGAACTGGTCGTCGCCTACAAGGTCGTCTTCAAGGGCGTTCCGATGGTCATCGTGATCTTCCTCGCCTATTACGGCCTGCCGCCGACGCTGCAGTTCCTGACCTCGCTCGTCGGCATCAACTATAACGGTCACTCGACGCCGAACTGGATCACGCTCATCGTCGCCCTGACCGCCTGCGTCGCAGCCTTCCAGGCTGAAGTCGTGAAGGGGGCACTCAACTCCTTCGACAACGGTCAGGCCGATGCGGCCTACTCCCTAGGCTACAAGCGCAGCCAGCTGTTCCGCCGGGTGATGCTGCCTCAGGTCATCGTCGCGGCCATCCCCGATCTCGCCAACTCCATCATGGTGATCATGAAGGCGCTGTCGCTGGGATTTGCGATCGAGGTCGTCGACATCTTCGCGCAGTCGCAGCTGACCGCGGCGCTGAACTTCTACTATCTCGAAGCCTTCCTGATCGCGGTCGTCATCTACATGGTGATCGCCTATATCGTCACCTACGCCGCCGACCGGATGGAACGGGCTCTGAGGGTATGGGCATAGCGGCACTTCGCTCTTCCTCGGAGCACGATGCACGGGATCAGGATTTCCACAGTCGTTTCGGCATATAGCGGCCATCCGTCAGGTGATAGCGAACTTTCGCTTCGGGCTCGATGCGCCATCCGCTACGCCGGCGGGGAGTGTGGCAGAGACGCGCCCCAAACCTCCGTCATCCCAGGCCCTGAGCCTGGGATCCATCCCGGTGCTGATGGAGGCGAGAGTGGATCCTCGGGTCAAGCCCGAGGAAGACGGAGGGTGGGGTGGCTTCTGGAGCAAGGACAGCGGAGCGCTGCAACTACGAGCATCCTGACAGATAAAGGGCGGCCATTCGGTCGCCCTTTTCAATTGTGTGAATAACTGCCAAGCCTCGCCTCAATCTCGCCGCAATCGTTATAACATAACCGTAATGTTATTACATTGTAGGATGCGCCATGCCGCCGAGCCCCGACCGCCCCTCCGTCAGCCTGCTGGGACAGTCGGCTTTTTCAAGGGTGATCGGCATGGCGCTGGTCATTGCGCTCCTGTGGCTGGCGATCCACTGGGCGGTTCTCTTGCCATGACGCCGCTGATCCGTCTTGATAATTTGACCGTCGCCTATAACAGGCACCCCGCCGTCCATCATGTCTCCGGCGCTTTCGCGTCGGGCAGCCTGACGGCGATCGCCGGGCCGAACGGGGCGGGCAAATCGACGCTGCTGAAGGCGATCATGGGCGAGCTTCGCCCCGCCGAAGGCAGGGTCGAGCACCGGCTGGGGCGGGCGGAATTCGGTTACCTCCCGCAGGCGGCCGAGATCGATCGGCGCTTTCCGATCTCGGTCATCGACACCGTCATGCTTGGCGCCTGGAAGAAGACGGGCGCCTTCGGCCGCATCGCGCCCGCCGAGGTGAAGAGGGCAGGCGAGGCGCTCTCGGCCGTCGGGCTCGAAGGCTTCGGCCGCCGCCATGTCGGGTCGCTCTCGGCCGGCCAGTTCCAGCGCGTGCTCTYTGCCCGCCTGCTGCTGCAGGATGCCGGCATCATCCTGCTCGACGAGCCGTTTACGGCGATCGATGCCCGCACCACCAGGGACCTCATCGATATCGTCACCCGCTGGCATGGCGAGGGCCGCACGGTGATCGCCGTGCTGCACGATTTCGAGCTGGTCCGCGCCCACTTCCCGCAAACCCTGCTGCTCGCCCGCGAACTGGTCGGCTGGGGTGCGACCGCAGACGTCATGTCCTCAGTCAATCTCCTGAAGGCCCGCGCCATGGCCGAGCGCTGGGATGAGGATGCGAGTGCCTGCGCACCTGAAGAGGCGCCGGCGGCATGACGGCTTACGATCTCTTCCTGGCGCCTTTTGCCGATTACGGTTTCATGCGCCGGGCGCTCATCGCCTGCCTTTGCCTTGGGCTCGGCTCCGGCCCGATCGGCGTCTTCCTGATGCTGCGGCGCATGAGCCTGATGGGCGATGCGATGAGCCATGCCGTGCTGCCGGGGGCTGCCATCGGTTACCTCGTCGCCGGCTCGCTGTCGCTGACGGCGATGGGCCTCGGCGGCCTCATTGCCGGCCTGTCGGTGGCGCTGTTGTCCGGCGCCGTCAGCCGGATGACCGTGCTGCAGGAGGATGCGAGCTTTGCCAGCTTCTATCTCGCGTCGCTGGCGTTCGGCGTGCTGATCGTCTCGCTGCGCGGCTCGAATATCGATCTCCTGCATGTGCTCTTCGGCACCATCCTGGCGATCGATGCCTCTGCGCTTTATCTGATCGGCGCGATCACCTCGCTGACCCTCGTCATCCTCGCCTTCATCTACAGGCCGCTGGTGGCCGAATGTTTTGATCCGGGTTTTCTGCGCGCCGTCGGCGGGCGCGGGTCGGTCTATCACGTGCTCTTCCTGCTGCTGGTGGTGCTGAACCTCGTCGCCAGCTTCCAGGCGCTCGGCACGCTGATGGCGGTCGGCCTGATGATGCTGCCGGCGGCTGTCGCCCAGCTCTGGTCGCGCAGCCTGCCGGTGATGATGGCGATCGCTGCCGCCAGTGCCGCCGCCTCCGGTTATCTCGGCCTGATCGCCTCCTACCATCTCGAGCTCGCCTCCGGCCCGACGATCATCATGACGGCGGCGATCCTCTACGGCTTTTCTATTCTTTTCGCGCCTTCCGGCCTGGCCCGGCGCTTCTTCCCCCGCCCGCATTTGAAGGGCTGATCCCAAGGAGACTTCGATGACATCGCACAGACTGCTTCTCTCCGCAGCAATCCCCGCTTTGATGGCGCTGTCGGCCATGCCCGCCTCCGCCGAAACGCTGAAGGTTGTGGCCTCCTTCACCGTGCTTGCCGATGTCGTCAAGCAGGTCGGCGGCGAGCACGTCAAGGTGACGAGCCTCGTCGGGGCGAACGGCGACCCCCATGAATTCGAGCCGTCGCCGGCCGATGCGAAGAATTTGAACGCCGCTCAAGTCACCTTCGTCAGCGGCGAGGGGCTGGAAGGCTGGATGGACCGGCTGATCACCGCCTCGGGCTACAAGGGCAAGCCGGTCACGGTTTCCGAAGGCATCAACACCCGCACCATGGAAGAGGACGGCGCACAGATTACCGATCCGCATGTCTGGAACAGCCCCGTCAACGTCAAGGTCTGGGTCGCCAATATCGAAAAGGCGCTGTCATCGGCCGATCCCACAGACGCCGCCGCCTTCAAGGCCAATGCCGAGAAATACACCAGGACGCTGGATGAATTGAACGCCTACGCCCACACGAAATTCGACAAGGTGGCCGACGATCGCCGCAAGGTGCTGACCAGCCACGATGCCTTCGGCTATTTCGGCCGCGAATATAATGTCAGCTTCCTCGCCCCGCTTGGTCTGTCCACAGAAAGCGAGGCTTCGGCCGCCGACGTCGCCAAGCTGATCGAACAGATCAAGGGCGAGCACGTGAAGGCCTATTTCTTCGAGAATTCCAACGATCCGCGCCTGGTCAAGCAGGTCGCCAAGGCAACCGGTGCCGAGCCCGGCGGCGAGCTCTATGTCGAATCCCTGTCCGACGCCAAGGGGCCGGCGCCGACCTATGAGAAGATGTTCAAGTACAATGTCGACCAGCTCGCCGCCGCCATGGCGAAATCGAGCTGATGATTAAGAGTGGCCGCAGGCTGAACCTGCGGTCGCTCTCACAGATTAAGGTCGAAGACCAGGATGCCGGCAAGGCCTCCATCCGTCGACGAGACGATGCGCTCGCCCACAGTTACATGTTCGGGATGGATGAGGTAGGCATCGCGCGCCTCGGCGCTTTCAAAGGTCACGGCAAAACCGTCGACGAAGCCGCCATGCAGCCCCTCGGGCGAAACGTTTGGCCCGTATTTGATATCCACGATGCCGGGGATGACCTGTTTCAGGGCGACGATTGCCGCAAACAGCGACTGCTTGTCTTCGTTCGTCACCGCGGTCTTCAGCCGCAGGAATACGCAGTGCAGGATCATCCGTGGTCCTCCCGATTTTCTTTGGCCCGATTTTCTTGGCCCGATTTTCTTGGGTGGAGAATAGCGGCGAAAGCCGGGAGAGCAATGAGATTTATTCTCACGCAGACGTTGCGGCGGGAGCCGGGACCCGGGCAGATTACATCTGGTCGGTCTTGACCATGGGCCGCTTGTAGATCTTCTGGACGAGATCGCTCGCCAGCGCGCGGGCTTCGTCCTTCTCAGCCGCCGTCATCGGCCGGCAGGTGTTCCTGGTGTTTGAACTGTCGAGCACTGTCGTAGAACCGGAATTGGCGATGACGAGATGCCAGCTGCAGGAGGCGACCTTGTCGATGGCGACGGCACCATGGCAACCGGTGGACAGGCAGAAGGCAACGGTCACCTGCGCCCCGTGGTCGCCTTTATAGGCCAGCTCTACGGCTTTCTTAATATCCTGGACCCATCGCTCGCATTGCGCCTGTTTTGCCCCCGGCTCGCAGCTCTTGGTGACCGGAGTGATGTCGCCGGCCTGAAGCGGCGATACGCAAAAAACACCCATCGACAGGGCGAGCAGAAATTTGAGCATGGGATTTTCCTTGTGCAAGGAATGAGTGGCGCACATCGCAGGCCGTTGGTCAATGGCCACTCACAAAAGGGAAGGTGGCGCACGCGAGACAGACGTTGGCGCGCCACAGGGAAAATCCGAAATTGTGTAGATCCGTCGCCGCCGCTATTCCAGAATGACCACGGCTTCGACCTCGAAGAGCATGGGGTCGATGGCAAGCTTGGGAACGGGAATCAGCGTCTGCGCCGGCAGTGCTTCGCCGAACATGTCTTTGACGTTCCTGGTCAACACCTCGAGCTTGGACATATCGTGATCGACCACGAAGACCGTCAGCTTGGCGACCTGATCCGGCTTTGCGCCGAGTGCATCGAGGGCGGTGCGCAAATTCGCATAGGCCTGCTTCACCTGGACGGCGAAGTCGGGCGACAAGGCGCCCGAGCTGTCCTGGCCGCCCTGTCCGGAGATGTAGGCCAGCCGGCCTTGCCGGGGCACGATCACCGCCGTGCTGTAGCCATTCGGCGAGGGGTCGTAGAGGTTTTTCGGATTGACGATATCAAGCTTGAGACCGTCCTCATTGGCTGTCGCCACAGTGGGAACGCTGATGGTCATGATGATGAGTCCTCCGATAATGAGATGCTTGATTGTGCGTGACATGATGTTCTCTCAGCTTCTCAGGGCTGCGAGCGACGGATCCTCACGGCCTGCAGGATGGAACCTGATCGCCGTATGATCGACTCGTACGGCGTACGATTAGATTGCATCGTACGGCGTACGAGTCAATCGGTCAGCATCGACATTCCCGGCATTGTCGGCTTAGATCGACGTCTGATCGATAAGGAAGACGAATGGCAGCCAAACGCAGCGGTGCTGAGAGCAAAGGGTCTGGGCGGAGAGGTGCGTCATCACCCCAGTCCGGGCAGGAGCCGCGCAGTGAGCCGCCTCTCTCGCTGGAACGGATCGTGGCGACTGCGGTGGATCTGCTGGACGCAGAGGGCGTCGACGGACTGAAGATGCGCCGGCTGGCCGATCGACTCGGCGCGGGCGCGATGAGCCTCTATTGGCACGTCGACAACAAGGAGGAGGTCTTCGATCTGGCGCTGGATTCGGTGCTCGCATATCGCGGCCCGCCTGACATCGTCGACTCTCGAGACTGGCGCGGGGAAATCGTTCATCTGCTCGAAGACTGGCGCGCCAGTATGCTGCGCCATCCTTGGTCGGCATCGCTGCTGCCGCGCCGGGCGCTCGGCCCGAACATCCTCAGTCGCCTGGAACTGCTGAGCAAGACCTTGTCCGGAGCCGGTGTCGCCGACGCTGATTTGAACGTCGCGATCTGGTCGCTCTGGAATTTTGTGATCGGCGCGACCATCACCCGGGCGAACTTCGACCTCTCGGACGACGACAGGGCGGCCGCGCAGCAGCGCCTGACAGGTCTCAGCCAACACTATCCGACGATCGAACGCTCTCGTCTGCTGCTGGATAATGATTGGGACGGCGCTTTCAGCAAGGGCCTCGACTTCCTGCTCGATGGGCTCGCGCCGCGACAGTGAACATTCGTCATTCCCGGACGGGACGGCGCCCGATTCTGCACCAAACCTCGGGCGAACTCACGCAAAGCAGACTGGCTATTTCCGCAGGATTTTCTCCATCGCTTTCCCCTTGGCGAGTTCGTCGATCAATTTGTCCAGATAGCGGATTTCCCGCATCGTCGTTTCTTGGATCTCTTCCACGCGCACGCCGCAGATCACGCCCGTGATCAAAGATCGGGAGGGATTCATCTGAGGCGCTTGCGCAAAGAAATCCTCGAAGTTGGTCTTCTCAGCCAACTGATCGTCCAGGCTCTGCTGGCTATGCCCCGTCAGCCAACGGATGATGTCATCGACCTCTGCCTTCGTGCGCCCCTTCTTCTCTGCCTTGGCAACATAGTGGGGATAGACGCTCGCGACGCTGACTGAATAGATGCGATGCTTCGTCATGCCTGCTCCTCAACGTTCCAGATATTTTCCGGCTTGAGATAGCTGACTTCAAGTCCTCAACAAGTGGCCGATAATGGGTAAGCGGACCCAGCTCCTGAGTCTCGCTGGATTCCAACTTAGCTCGCTTCGCGCCGAAAGCAGTTGTTACATCCTCCGCACCGTTCCAATTCCTAGAAGCTCAAGACATTTTCCGATGACCCTCGCTACCAGCTTGCAGGTGGTGAGCCGCCCCGACGGATCGTCCGCCTTCAGCACCGGGCAATCCGTGTAGAAGCGGCTGAACGCGTCAGCCACTTGGTACGCCCGATCGGCGATCTCGAATGGCTCGAGGTGTCGCGCCGCCTCGGAGAGGGAATGCGGATACCAGAGGCATTCGATCAATACGGCACGCTCCGACGGATGGCTGATCGAGACCGTGTCGGCAGCTGGAGTGATGCCGGCCTCTTCGGCCTTGTCCAGGATCGAACAGATCCGGGCATAGGCATATTGAAGATAAGGTCCGGTCCGTCCCTCTGACGATATCATTTTGTCAATGTCGAAGACGTAGCCTGTCCTCCTCGGCGTGGAGAGATCGGCAAACTTCAACGCGCCGAGACCCACAACCGTAGCCGCCTGACTGTCGGCGACTTTTTCCGACGACTTGACGAGCGCAAGGTCGATCATTTCTCTTAGCGAGGCGGCGGATCCGTCACGGGTCTTGAAGGCCCTGCCGTCATTGCCGCGGACGGTACCGAAGGTCACGTGCCGCAGTTCCACGCCTTCGGCATAGCCCGCCCTCCGCGCCGCCGAGAACACACTTGATATATGGAGCGCTTGACGGTCATCGGTGCAGTAAACGATCTGCCGCGCACCGATGTCGCGCACTCGCTGCCGAAGCGTCGCAAGGTCGGTGGTGCCGTAGAGGGCCGCCCCGTCACTCTTGCGCAGAAGCAGCGGTGGTACATTGTCCGGAAGTCCGTCACCGGAGACATCGATGACAAGAGCGCCTTCGCTCTGCCGCGCCAGCCCGCGCGCCATGAGATCGTCGAGCATCGGTGCGACCTCCGCATGAGCGTCGCTCTCGCCTTGGAGCAGATCGAAATGCGCGTCGAGCATCTCCGCCGTGTCGGAGATCGACGCGAGCGAAATGGCCCGCATGCGTGCCCATGCCTCGGTCAACAGCGGATCTCCGTCCTGCAGCTTCGTTGTCAGTATCCGTGCCAGGGCAAGCAAAGCCTCGTCCTCGCAGGCGGCGTTGCCGGACTTGTAGAGAGCGCCGAGTTCCTCGACGGGCATGGCTTCGAATGCCAGGGGATCAATGAAGGAGGTGAGATCACCGGCCTTCCATCCGGCAGCCAGAGCTGTGCCCAAAAGCAGCTTGCCCATCTGCAGACCCCAGTCACCGAGGTGGATGTCGGAGAGTACGTCGTGGCCAATCTCCACAAGGATGCGCCGCAGACTTTCCCCGATAACGAAGGAGCGCAGATGGCCGACATGCAGCGCCTTGGCGACGTTTGGCCCGCCAAAGTCAATGACCGTTCTCATCGGATCCGCCTTCTCAGCGGCGAGCGACGGATCGGCCAGCATAGCGGTTGCCTCGGCGGCGACGACTGCATCGGCCAACCGGAAGTTTACGAATCCCGGACCGGCGACGGACACGTCGTCGAAAAGAGCGCTCCGAGCCGCCTCGGCGACTTCAGCGGCAAGCAGGCGCGGGTTCTTCCCGGCGGACTTCGCCAGCCGCATCACGTCGTTGCATTGGAGGTCACCGAATTCGGGCCTGGCCGACCTTACGACGCAGGGACCGGCTTCGAGACCGTTCAGTTCATATGCGGAAGCAAGCGCGGCAAGTGCGGCCGATTTTACGGACATAGATCATTTCCTTGAATAGCATGAAGGGAGCGTGGAAGCTTAAGAGCTTCAGCGTCGCAGTCCTGCAATCTTCGGAACGTTGTTCATGTCGCGCCTCTAAGTTCGATTCTTCAATAGATCGCCTGGTGACCGCTGGCAATCTCATGGTCGGATGAATTTTTCAAAGAAAGCGATTGGCAATACCCAACCAAAGTTTGCTGACTGTTGGCTCGTAATTGTGCGATACGTTTTTCAATAACCGCTTCGGGCCGAAGGCGGCCTCTGGGGCAATTTCTACCTAATTCCGGGAAAACCCCTGAGACCAACCGCTCCGCTCAAGCACGTTTCGTCAGCGGAAAGCGGTCGCGCAGCAGCCGCAGCACCGATTCCGAAGGGATCGGCGGCCCGAAAAGATAGCTCTGGCCGTAGTTGCAGCCCATCTTGGCAAGTTCGATCGCATCCTCGTTGGATTCGATCCCTTCCGCCACCACCTTCATCTCAAGTTCGCGGGCCATGGATATCACGGATCGGAGCACGGTCGCCTTCTTGTCGCTGCCGTCGCGCACCAGCGCCTTGTCGAGCTTGATCATGTCGAACGGGAAGCGGGTGAGATAGGCGAGCGACGAATATCCGGTGCCGAAATCGTCGAGCGCCAGCCCGATGCCGGCTTCCTTCAGCTTCTGTAGCACCAGCCGGGCCTGTTCCGGATTTTCCATCACCATGGATTCCGTCAGTTCGAGCTTGAGACGTGAGGGGTTGCAATGCGTCTTGGCGAGAACCGAACGCACGTCGTCATAGAGCTCGTTGTTGAGCAACTGCACGCTCGACAGATTGATCGAGACGAAGATCGGCAATTCGCCGGTCTGGTGCTGCCAGCTCATCAGATCGTTGGTCGCCTGTTCCAGCGCGAACATGCCGAGCGGGCCGATAAGATCGGAGGCCTCGGCGATCGGAATGAATTCGGACGGCGGGATATTGCCGCGCTTGGGATGTTCCCAGCGCATCAATGCCTCGAAACCGGCGACCTCTACATCCTCCAGCCGTGCGATCGGCTGGTAGACCATCGACAATTCCTTGCGTTCGATGGCGCGGCGCAGATCCGTTTCGAGCTGCAGCCGGTCGGTGCCGAAGTCGCGGAAGGCCGGCTGGAATGGCTCGACACGGTTGCCGCCGGCCCGCTTTGCCCGGTACATCGCGAGCTCGGCGTCGCTGAGCAGGCCGGTGGCGCTCTCCTGCCGGTCGACCCAGGAGGCAAGGCCGACCGAGGCCGTCAGGATGATCTCGCGATTGGAGAAGTTGATCGGCACCATGATCGCCTTGCTGATCGCATCGGCAAAATCGGCGACCTTGGCCGGATTGTGCTCGGAAACCAGGATGAGGCCGAACTGGTCACCGGCAAGCCGCGCCAGCGTGTCCTGCGGTTTCAAGAGCCGGCGTAGCCGCCGCGTCAGCGCGATGAGGATGTTGTCGCCGGCGGCAACGCCGAGCGAATCATTGACCAGCTTGTAGCGGTCGATGTCGATCACCATCACCGTCGGTCTGAGCGTATCGCCACCCGGCGCCAGTGCCAGCACCGACTGCAGCCGGTCGAGGAAGACCTGGCGGTTCGGAAGCCCGGTCAGATTGTCGTGCAGCGCATCGTGCAGCAGCCGCTCGACGGAGTTCTTCTGCTCGGTCACGTCGACGATCGTGCCGACGCAGCGGATGATTTCGCCGTTCGAGCCGAGCACCGGCCGGGCGCGGATCAGCAGCCAGTGGAAATGCCCGTCCTCGGCGCGGATGCGGAACTCGTGGTTCAGCCGCCCGCGGCGATGTTCGAGCAGCACGTCGAGCGTGGCGCGGAAGCGATCGCGGTCGTCGGGGTGCAGCCGCGGCAGCCAGTTGCGCGCCGCGCCATGCATGGCGCCCTGGGAAAGGCCGAGCTTGATCGAGACGTCGGGAATGGTGACGACGCGGTCGCGCGCCACGTCCCAATCCCACACCATGTCGCCGGAGCCGGTCAGCGCCAGCGATTGCCGCTCAAGATCGGAAAACAGCCCCTGCTGGAAGGCGCCGCCGGCAAAGGCGTGCTGCATCACGGTGAAACCGATCAAAAGCACGATCAGCACCAGGCCGCCGCCAAGTGCTGGCTGGATGATGTCGTTGTCGAGCCGTCCGGTGACGGTCAGCCAGGCCCCGAACAGCCAGACGAGGATCAGCGCMCAGGCCGGCACCAAAAGGATGGCGCGGTCGTAGCGGTTGAAGCCGAGATAGATGATCAGCAGCAGCCCCATCGTCGCCGTCAGCGCGAAGGAAAGCCTGGCGATGCCGGCGGCAATCGACGGATCGTAGATCGCCACGCCAAAGAGCAGGGCAAGGCCGAGCACCCAGGCAAGTGTCGCGTAGCCGAGATGCGCATGCCAGCGGTTGAGGTTGAGATAGGTGAAGAGGAAGATGACGAAACTCGAGGCCAGCGCCACCTCCGCGCAGGCGCGCCATATTCGCTGGTCGGCCGAGGCGACGCTGATGAGCTTGCCGAGAAAACCGAAGTCGACGCAGATGTAACCGAGCACCGCCCAGGCAAGGGCGGCTGTCGCCGGCAGCATCGAGGTGCCCTTGACGACAAAGAGAATGGTCAGGAACACGGCGAGCAGGCCGGCAATGCCAAGCACGATGCCGCGGTAGAGCGTGAAGGCGTTGATCGTGTCCTTGTAGGCATCCGGTTCCCAGAGATAGATCTGCGGCAACTCCGGCGTCGACAGTTCGGCGACGAAGGTGATGACGGCGCCGGGGTTCAGCGTGATGCGGAAGACATCGGCCTCGTCGCTCGGCTGCCGGTCGAGCGCGAAGCCTTCGCTCGGCGTAATCGCGCTAATGCGCTGCGAGCCGAGATCCGGCCAGAACAGCTTGGAATTGACCAGACGGAAATGCGGCGCGACGATGACGCGCTCGAGCTGTTCTTCCGAGACGTTGGCAAGCGCAAACACCGCCCAGTCGCCCTGATGGTTCTCCGAGCTTGCCCTGACCTCGATGCGACGGCGGATGCCGTCGGCGCCGGCTGCCGTCGAAACCTGGAAAGCCTCGCCCTGGTTGGCGTAGATCTCGGTCGTCGCCGTCAGGTCGAGCGCGGTATCGTCACGGGAAATTTTTACCGGTTCGGCCGCCTGGGCAACACCCGCCACGAAGGCGAAGGCCGCCAGGAAAAGGGCTGCGATCACCGCGATCACTCGTCCGGACGGTGACTTGGGCAGCATGCGGTCTCTTGTCATCGGCTGTCGGTTTTCCTGCCTTTATCCGTATCGGTGGCGAGACGTGAAAACATCACATGGTCATGCCACTGACCGTTGATCTTCAAATATCCGCGCAGATAGCCTTCCCTCTGAAACCCGGCTTTTTCAAGCAGACGGATGCTGCGCGCGTTATCTGGAATACAGGCTGCTTCGATACGGTGCAACTCAAGCCCGGTGAAGATGTAAGGAATAACCATTTGAAGAGCGGCGAACATATGCCCCTGGCCGGCATGACGTTCGCCCATCCAGTAGCCGATCATGCAGCTTTGTGCCGCACCCCTTCTGATGTAGCCGATGGTGACGCCGCCGACGAGCGTCATGTCGCCTTTCAGGAAAATGAACAGCGGCACCGCCTGACCCGAGGTATATTCCTGCTTGCCGCGGACGACGCGGGCGCGGTAGGCGCCTTCCGTCRGTTCATCGCGCCGCCAGGTCGGCTCCCAGGGTTCGAGGAACTTGCGGCTTTCGGCGCGCAGCCGGTGCCACTGGTTGAAATCCTGATAGCGCGGCAGGCGCAGCAGGTATCTGTCGTTCTCCAGCTCCACCGCTTCCGGCTGCCGAGACAGGAACCGAAAAACCGATTTTGGCATCGATCACTCCCGGCAGGACGGACGTCGGCTCAGCGGCTTGCCTGAAGCGTCTTCGACGCCGGCACCGAAAGCGAGGCAGTGATGTCTTCCATCGGCGCGAGCTGTTCCAGTGGCCCGATCGCCGAAAGCGTCGGCACCGTGTCATAGAACAGCCGGCCGGCGAGGTCGGTCAGCCGCTCGATGGTGATGCCTTCCAGCCGTTCCATCATCTCCGGATTGGAGATCGGCCGGCCGTAGAGCATCATCTGCCTGGCGATCTGGCCGGCGCGGGCGGCCGGGCTTTCCGCACCCATCAACAGCTGGGCGCGGATCTGCGCGCGGGCGCGCTCGATTTCCTTCTGGTGGATCGCATCGGCTGATTTGTGCAGCTCGTCGATGATGACGGGCACCAGCTCCGGCAGGTTTTCGCCGCCGGTCGCGGCATGAATGCCGAAGATGCCGGTGTCGGAAAAGCCCCAGTGGAAGGCATAGACGGAATAACAGAGGCCGCGGAACTCGCGCACTTCCTGGAAGAGCCTGGAGGACATGCCGCCGCCAAGGATATTGGCGAGGATCTGCGAGCAGTAGAAATCGCGGGCATGATAAGGCTTGCCTTCGAAGCCGAGCAGGATCTGCGCGTCCATCAAGTCGCGCGGTTCGCGCACGCTGCCGCCGATATAACGCGCCGGTTCCATGACGGGCGGGGCGGAAGGGGTCGTCGGCAGGCTTGCGAAACGATCCTCGACCATGCGCAGGAATTCTTCATGCTCGACGGCGCCGGTGGCGACCACGAACATGCGGTCGGTCGTGTAGTTGCGGCCGAGATAGCCACGGATCTGCTGCGGCGTGAAGGAGACGACGGTCTCCGGCGTGCCGAGGATCGCCCGGCCGAGCGTCTGATCGCGATAGGCGGCCTCGGAGAACCGGTCGAACACCACGTCGTCGGGCGTGTCGTTGGCGGCGTTGATCTCCTGCAGGATCACCTGCTTCTCGCGCTCCAGCTCCTCTTCCTCGAAGGCCGATTCGGTCAGGATATCGGCGAGGATGTCGACGGCGAGCGGCACGTAATCCTTGAGCACGCGGGCATAATAGGAGGTCGTCTCGGTCGAGGTCGCGGCATTGACTTCGCCGCCGACATCCTCGATCTCCTCGGCAATCTGGCGGGCCGTGCGGCGCGCCGTGCCCTTGAAGGCCATGTGTTCGAGCAGATGGGCGATGCCGTGCTCGTTATCCGTCTCGTTACGCGATCCCGATTTGATCCAGACTCCGAGCGCAACGCTTTCAAGATGCGGCATGGTCTCTGTGACTACTGTCAGCCCGGATTTCAGCCGGGTGCACTCAACTGTCATTGGCTATCTTTCTGCGCCTGCTGTCGTCTCGCCGCGGGCATGCTGGCCGATAAAAGTCTCAACGGCTTTCAGCTCCGGTTTGATGATCTGGAAACGCTCCTCCCTGTGCATCAGATCAGCAAGCCACGTCGGAAGCGCCGGGTCAATACCGCAGGCGGATTTTACGGCGACCGGGAATTTCGCCGGATGCGCGGTCGAAAGCGTCACCATCGGCGTATTCGGCTTTTCTTTCTTGGCAGCGATGAAGACGCCGATCGCCGAATGCGGATCCAGCAGATAGCCGGTCTCGGCATGGGTCTTGCGGATCGTCTCGGCCACCTGCTTCTCGCTGGCGCGCCCGGCGCGGAAGTTGCGGCGGATCGCCTTCAGCGCTTGCTCGCCGATCTCGAAGCCGTTGGATTGCTTGAGGCTTTCCATCGCCGCGCGCACCTTCGAGGCATCGCGATCATAGGCTTCGAACAGCAGCCGTTCGAAGTTCGAGGAGATCTGGATGTCCATCGACGGCGAACTCGTCGCCTTGACCGCCTTCATGTCGTAGCGCCCGGTCTTCAGCGTCCGCGCCAGGATGTCGTTTTCGTTGGTGGCGATCACCAGACGGTCGATCGGCAGGCCCATGCGCTTGGCGCAGTAGCCGGCGAAGATATCGCCGAAATTGCCGGTGGGCACCGTGAACGAGATCTTCCGGTCGGGGCCGCCGAGCGCCACTGCCGCCGTGAAATAATAGACGATCTGGGCCATGATGCGCGCCCAGTTGATCGAGTTGACGCCTGATAGTCGGACCTTGTCGCGGAAGGCCACGTCGTTGAACATCGCCTTCACGAGGTTTTGGCAATCGTCGAAATTGCCCTCGACGGCAAGCGCATGCACGTTTGGTGACGACGAGGTCGTCATCTGCCGCTGCTGCACCGGCGAGACCTTGCCATGCGGGAAAAGGATGAAGATGTCGGTGCGCTCTCGGCCCGCGAAGGCGTCGATCGCAGCCCCGCCGGTGTCGCCCGAGGTGGYGCCGACGATCGTCGCCCGCTCGCCGCGTTTTTCGAGCGCATAGTCCATCAGCCGGGCGAGCAATTGCATCGCCACATCCTTGAAGGCGAGCGTCGTGCCGTGAAACAGCTCCATGACGAAGCTGTTCGGCCCGGTCTGGACCAGCGGCGCGATCGCCGGATGGCGGAAGGTGCCGTAGGCCTCGTCGATCATCGCCCGGAACGTGTCGTCGGGGATCTCGCCATTGGTGAACGGCGACAGGATGGTGAAGGCGATTTCCTGATAGGTCTTGCCGCGCAACGCGCGGATTTCCTTCTTCGAAAAGCTCGGCCATTTGCGCGGAACGTAGAGCCCGCCGTCGCGCGCCAGCCCCGTCAGCAGGGCGTCGCAAAAGCCGAGGGAAGGGGCCTCGCCGCGGGTCGAGATATAGTCCACGTTCGTCATCCTTTGATCTTATTGTTGGAGGAAATCTGGCTGGATGTGACGGTAGCGAGATCCGTCGGAAATCGGGAAGGGGCCGTCCTGCCAGCGTGCCATTTCAGGTATCTTGTTGAAGTTGCCCGCATTCGGCGGCGAAAAGTGCATCAAAACGGTGCTGACCCAATCGATTTTTGTTTGCGCCGCTGATATAGACCATCGCCAACTATCGTGAAAGGCCCCGCGAAAAAGACATGGGCCTCCAATAAACGCTTATACAAGGGATGGAATATGGTGCTCGGCAAGGTCTCGCGTCTCATCGTCTCCGCATCTTTTCTTGCCTTGCTCACTGGTTGCAACTCGCTCGGTATAGGCGGCGACAGCAAGTCGTCGGCGCCGCCGACCCAGTCGACCGGCACCGCCCAGATCATGCCGCTGGCGCCCGCCAACCCGTCCTCGAACAATCCCTCGATCGGCACCGCCACGACGGCGCAGGGCACGGTCGCCCCCGTCGTCCAGGGCGCCTGCCCGCAGATCTTCATGCGTGATCAGGATGCGATCTTCCGCACCTATGCCAAGGGCAAGAAGGACGATCCGCAGCAGATCGTCTTCCAGGCCTCCTTCGGCGATTACACCCGCCAGTGCACGCTGAACGACACGAACCTGACGATGACGGTCGTCGCCCAGCTGCGCCTGATCACCGGCCCGGCCGGCACGCCAGGTCCGGTGACGCTGCCAATCCGCATCTCCGTCGTCGATGGCGAGACCGTGCTCTATTCCGAGGTCACCAAGTTCCCGACCGAGATCCCGGCGGGTGCGCCGGGCACGCAGGTGATCTTCCGCAAGGACGGCATCACGATGCCGGTCGGCTCCGGCGCCCTGGTACGCGTCAATATCGGCTTCGACACCCAGCCGGCAAAGACCAAGAAGAGCAGCTAAGCGATTCGGGCTTCGACCTGACATCAGCCCCTCATCCGGCTGCTGCCACCTCTGCCTGGGTCGAGCCACGTGTCTCGACCCCGGTAAGGTTAGGGTGAGGGGCAGCCATCGGCGAACGGGACAGCAGCGGGGAGAAATAGGAAATGGTCTCCACACAGCCCGCGGATTGCGGGCCTAAAGCGTTCAGAGAACGTTGTCCCAGGCCGCCAGTGCGGCAACGACGCCCGGCAGGTCGTTCATGCGGGAGATTGCCGTTTCGGCGCCGGCATCCGTCAATTTGTCGGCATGGGCGGGATAGGTGTGCGAGGCGCCGGTGAAGCCGATGACGCGCATGCCGGCGGCGCGCGCCGCATGCACGCCGTGCACGGAATCCTCGACCACGACAACCTTGTCAGGCGAAACACCCATCTGGCTTGCGCCGTGCAGGAAGATGTCGGGCTTCGGCTTGGCGCGGTCCGGGCCAAGATCCTTGGCGGAGAAAATGGTCGGCGCAAACAGCGGCTTCAGCCCCACCTTGGTCAGCATCATATCGAGCCGCTTGGTGCTCGAATTCGAGCAGATGCAGCGCTTCATCGGCAGCCTGGAGACGGCGAACTCGACGCCCGGGATGGCCTGGACGTCCTGCGCCAGCCTGAGGTCGAGCATATGCTCCGACTTGTCCAGCAGCGACGCCGAAAGCGGAATGCTCGCCTCCCGTTCGATCTGCAGCAGGATGTTGCGCCACGTCATGCCGGCAAAGCGCTCGCCCATTTCCTCGGCGCCGATCGGATATCCGGCCTCTGTCAGAAGCGCAGATTCGACTTCCGCCGCAATGATTTCCGAATCGACCAAAACGCCGTCGCAGTCGAAGATGATGAGCTCGAAGCCGTCCATATGTTCACGCCTTGCTGGAAGTCTGGGCTGAAAGTCGGGGTCTTATCTGGGAATGCTGCGGCTTTACACGATGCCCGGCCAAAGCTCAACCTGATCCCAAGCATGGCTGCGATGCGGCATGCGACGGGCTCCGTCGTCGCTGCAGGATCGGCCGCGCCGGCACACCGCGCCAAATCGGACTATGCGGTGCGTTTTGATTTGGCGCAGGGCGAGCAGATAAAAGCCGTCAGGCCGCCAGCTGCCCACCCCGGCGTCCGGCTGCAGATTGCGTCGAAGCCGTCGCCCGAAGCCTGAACCGGGAAACCAGTTCACGCAGCGTGGCAGCTTCCTGAGCAAGCTGGCCGGATGCCGCGGTGGATTGCTCCACCATCGCGGCGTTCTGCTGGGTCACCTGGTCCATGGAATTGACGGCGGTGTTGACTTCGGCAAGGCCGGTCGACTGCTCTCTGGCCGATACGGCGATTGCATCCATGTGCTGGTTGATGCGGGCAATCTGCTCGCTGATCGCCTTCAGAACCTGGCTGGTGTCGAGAACCAGTTTGACGCCGCTTTCCACTTCCACCGAGGATTTCTGGATGTGGCCTTTGATTTCCTTTGCCGCCTGAGCCGATCTCTGGGCGAGTTCGCGCACTTCCTGGGCGACCACTGCAAAACCCTTGCCCGCGTCGCCGGCGCGTGCCGCTTCGACGCCGGCGTTCAGCGCCAGCAGATTGGTCTGGAAGGCGATCTCGTCGATCACGCCGATAATGCTGGAAATCTGCTGCGACGAAGCCTCGATGCGGCGCATGGCCTCTTCGGCATGCGACACGACCTCCGAAGACTTGACGGCATTGCGGTTTGCATCGGTCGCTTCAGTGCGCGCCTCGTCGGTGCGCTTGCTCGAGTTCGAGACATTGGCGGTGATCTGGTCGAGCGCTGCGGCAGTTTCTTCGAGAGAGGCTGCCTGCTGTTCGGTTCGTTTGGACAGATCGCCGGCCCCGGACGCGATTTCCCTGGTGCCTTCGTCGATCGCTGCAATGGCGGCGGCGATGGCGCCGAGCGTCTGATCGAGTTGCCTGATCGACATGTTGAAATCATGCCGGAGGCCCTCAAAGTCTGGGGCGAAGGGCTCGTCGATCTGGAAGGCGAGATCGCCGGATGCAAGCCTCTTCAGGCCTGCAGCGAGGCCTGATGTCGCCGCCCGCAGCCGTTCGGCGGCATCTTCGTCAGCCTGCTTGCGCGCCGTGACCCGCTCGGTTTCGCCCTGCAATCGGGCTGCCTCGGCATTTTGCTCGAGTTGCTTGTTGGCAATCGCCGCCTGGCGAAAGATTTCGACCGCCGATGCCATCGTTCCGATTTCATCGGTGCGGCCGATCCCGGTGCAGGCAATGGCTGTGTCACCACCGGCAAGCTTTTGCATGTCGTTGGAAAGGGCGAGGATCGGCTTGGTGACGGTCTTGCGGGTCAGGAAATAGAGGCCGAGCGCAAACAGCGCGGCGGCGGCGAGAAGTGCTTTCAGAACAATATCGACCGAAGCTTTTATCTCGGCGCTATGCTTGGAAATATCGTCCGACGCCGCCGTGATCTGGTCCCCGGTCTGCTCCATGGCCGTTTCCAGCGTCGAGAACTGCGCCATGAATTCCGGCAAGGCCTTCAATGCTGCGGTGGGATCCTTGCCGGCGAGATCGACGATGTCAGTGGCGCTTGCAATATAGGCAAGCAGGGGACGTTCGACGCTGGCAAGGATCGTTTTGGTCTTGTCGTCGGTGGCAAGCGCCTTGTTGGCGTCGATCATTTCGCGGAACGACGCGTCGTGCTCTGCCAGATCCGCCTTCACCGCGTCAGCGGCGATGCCTGCCGCCGGATTGGACGCCAGCATTGACGCGAGCACGTCGGCGCGCATTGCGTCGTGCATCATGTCGGCCTGCATGTGATTCCGCAGAATTTGTGCCGACCGGGCAACGTCGGCGTTGTTTTCGGAAAGAGTCGAGGCGGACCAGATGCCGACCCCCGTGGCGCCGCCCGCCAAAGCGAAAATCGCGATGCTCGCAATGATGATCTTATGCTGGATCGACGCCATGACAGGGCTCTCTCGTTAATTTAGAACGTGAGAGTAGCCGAACATGCTTAATTATTTTCTCAGCGCCATGTCGCTTAGCGGCGCAAAAACAATAGGTTGTGGTGTATATTTCACTTTCGACAAAAAGTTGAACTCTTTGTGGGTCGAGCGGAGGCCCGATGCCGATAGAACGACGGACCCGAGCGAGTGCCGGCGCGTCGTCGAGGCTCATTGCTGCTTCCCCGGCTGGGAGTATGATGCCTGCGCAATGGGAGAGGGACCATGAGGCTTTCAGCTTTCGTCCGACCGGCAGCAGCCGTAGTGCTGCTGTTTGCCTTCACATCGACCGACGTTATCGCCAAGGGCAAGCACCGAAGCTGTGCGCAGCTGCAGGCGATGAAGGATAATGCCCTGACCGGCGGCAAGCATGCCGGGGATGGCACCGACAAGAGAGCTAAGATCGAAAGGAAGATGAGGAAGAAAGGCTGCTAGAGGCAAGTCGCCGCTAGCTCACGAGTACCGAGAGAATATGGTCTGGAAGCAGGCGAGTCTGTTACCGCGTTGAGGATGGCGCGACATCCATCAAATCCGCGTCATGCCAGACTAACCGCAGCCCGGGGGCTACCTTTGGCATTCTCATGCACTAGATGGCGATCGAGGAGGACGCCACCGCCGCTCTTGGGAGGAGAACAAGCGGCATGTCTAGAGAATGGACGAAGAGGAAGATTGCATGACGATCGAGGACATCATCGAAACCCTGGAAAAGACTGACATGCCCGACAGCCGGATCGACGCCTTCATCACCTGTGCCTTCTTATTGAAGCAACTCCGGCCGGCCGAGCCCAACGATTTCGACGGTCCTAACGACTACCTGCCGAGCAGTATCAAGTCAGAGCACGGCTTCCTGATGGCGCGACCCTTCACGCACGATGTCAATCACGCCATCGATCTGTGCCGGGAAGTCCGGCCGGACGCCGTTTGGCACCTCGCCCGCGGCCGCCAGAAACCGGATGATTCGCTTTACGGTGCGCAGCTGCGCGAGATCAAGGAGAGCGAAAGCGTGCTGGGTGAAGCCGAGAGCAATCACGCGGCGCTGGCGCTCACTCTCGCTGCGCTGCGGGCGCATGTGCGGCAGGAAGATGAAAAGAGGGCAGGGGGATGAGGGCGCTGGATACCGCCTCGGAACCTCTTGCAGGTCCGCAATAACCTACGGATCGACCGGAAAAAGCTTCAGAAACTGCCGGTCGCCCTCCGGCGAAAACAGGATCGAGCGGCTTTCGGCCGTGCGCCGCGCCCAGCCTTTGTCGAGGAAGCTTGAGAGCAGCGCCTTGCCGAGGCTGCCGGCCAGATGCGCGCGTCTTTCGCTCCAGTCGAGGCAGGAGCGGCAGAGCGGCCGGCGCGACGATCTGAGGTCGCTAACATCGATGCCGATGCATTCGAGGTCGCCTTCGCCCTTTTCCGTCAGCGCCAGGCCGTCTCCGACCGCGTCGATCGCGCCGGAGGCAATCAGGCTGTCGAGCATGCGCACGCCATAATCGCCGGCAAGGTGATCGTAGCAGATGCGCGCCTTGCGCAGCGCCGGCTCCTTCGGTCCCGGCTGGTGGCGCAGATGCCCGCGTCCGGCGGCAAAACCCATCATGCTTTCGATCAGCCGGGCGACGGCCTCGTCAGCCAGCGTGAAATAGCGATGACGGCCCTGCTTGCGCTGGGTTAGCAGCCCGCCGGCTTCGAGCTTGGCAAGATGCGTGCTGGCCGTCTGCACGGTGATGCCGCCGACGCCGGCAAGCTCCGTCGCCGTCAGCGCCCGGCCGCCGGTGAGTGCTGCCAGCATGTTGGCACGGGCGGGATCGCCGATGAGCGCGCCGATCTGCGCAATGTCAGGACCTTCCTTCATAGTTCGATCGTAACCGAAGCATCGCCGTCGGGCAATGTGCGAAAACGGATAGACAGCAAAGGAGAACCCCATGATCACGTGCTTCATCCGTTATCAGATCGACCCCTTCAAGAAGGAGGCGTTTGCCGACTATGCCCGCAACTGGGGCCAGGCAATTCCGAAGAACGGCGCCGACCTGATCGGCTATTACGGCCCGCATGAGGGATCGGCAACGACCGCCTACGGCGTCTACAATATCGAAAGCCTCGCCGCCTACGAAGCCTATCGCGCCAGGCTGGCGGCCGACCCGCTCGGCCGTGAGAATTACGAATTTGCCAGACGCGAAGGCTTCATCCTGAAGGAGGATCGCATCTTCCTCAAAAATGTCTCCGCCCCTCACGCAAAGCTGGTGCTGCCATGATCGCCGT
Source organism: Rhizobium sp. 01N447_2 (assembly GCF_056399245.1). Lineage (NCBI taxonomy): Bacteria > Pseudomonadati > Pseudomonadota > Alphaproteobacteria > Hyphomicrobiales > Rhizobiaceae > Rhizobium > Rhizobium sp. 01N447_2. The sequence continues at coordinate 5,909 of NZ_JBFTQY010000082.1, read as the reverse complement.
CATCTTCGAAGTCGTGCCCTATATGGGCGAACGCCACAAATATCTGGATCTCGCCGGCGAGTTGCGCGGCGAACTCGAAAAGATCGACGGCTTCATTTCGATCGAGCGTTTCGAGAGCCTGACGAACCGCGGCAAGCTGCTGTCGCTCTCGTTTTTCCGCGACGAGGCAGCGGTGAAGGAATGGCGCAATCTCGAGTCTCACCGGGCAGCCCAGCAGGCCGGACGCGGCGGCATCTTCGCCGATTATCGCCTGCGGATTGCCAGTGTCGTCCGCGATTACGGCATGTTCGAACGCGACGAGGCGCCGGCCGACAGCCGCAGCGTCCACGATGCGGCGTGACGCATGGCGTCCAATCCACGCTGTCCACGGGCGCCCTGAAAGCTGCTTGTTGATCTTGAAAATATGGAGAAGAACCTAACACCCTTCGTTGGCATTCTCGCGGTCACGCAACTGGCGCAACCGGTTTGAACTATGGGCGTGACAACGAATTTATTTCATCTATCAAATTGAAGGAAATGCTATCTACGGTCTAAATCTCAAACTGGACGGGAAATCCAAATCGTGTGGGCTTCAAGGATAATCAAATTTACTTGGGCCGCCATATTTTCTTTTATTTTCATTGTCTTAGCGCTCCTGATAATTTCGACGATTATCATGTTCATCCAGAATCCTGATCGCATTGGAGTTACATTCCCAGAACGGGCAATCTCGGATGCCGCGCGCTTGACCAACCGCAGTCAAAACGAAATCGATGGAGAATGCAGCATAAAGGGCAGCTATTTTGAGAAGAGCGTTAGCTGCGATATGAGAAGAACTCGGGATGGTAAAATAACAGACACTATATTGTTGGAATATACGCTGATGTTTGACTCGATAACGAGTATTGCCGATACCCGGGAAAATCTTGAATAGAAAGATGGCTGACGCCGTCGAACCTCAATTCAGCCGCGACGGGCTCAGGCCATCTCAGCCCGGTTGCCCGACTACCGCCCGAATAAATTCCCGAAATCGGCCACCGCTTCAGGCTTTGGTAACTAAGTTGCGTAACCATAACGGACAGTTAAGCGTAGAGCGTATGAGTGAGTATCAGAATGGCATCAGTTTTTCCGCTTGCCGACCTCAAGGCTTCCGTCAAGTCGGATTCCCGGCCGGGATCCAGGACGGATTCTTGGCCGGCTTCTTGGGTTGACACGATCATCAAGGGCGATTGCGTCAGCGCCCTTGAAGCTTTGCCCAGCCACTCCGTCGATATCATCTTTGCCGATCCGCCGTATAATCTCCAGCTCGGCGGAACGCTGCATCGTCCCGATCAGTCGCTGGTCGATGCGGTCGACGACGAATGGGATCAGTTCGCCTCCTTCGAGGCCTATGATGCCTTCACCCGTGCCTGGCTGCTGGCCTGCCGGCGGGTGCTGAAGCCGACCGGCTCGATCTGGGTGATCGGCTCCTATCACAATATCTTCCGTGTCGGCGCCACGCTGCAGGATCTGAATTTCTGGATCCTCAACGACATCATCTGGCGCAAGACCAACCCGATGCCGAATTTCAAGGGCCGCCGTTTCCAGAACGCCCATGAGACGATGATCTGGGCAAGCCCCAGCGCCAAGGCCAAGGGCTATACCTTCAATTACGATGCGCTGAAGGCCGCCAATGACGACGTGCAGATGCGCTCGGACTGGCTCTTTCCGATCTGCAACGGCAGCGAGCGGCTGAAGGGCGAGGACGGCAAGAAGGCGCATCCGACGCAGAAGCCGGAAGCGCTGCTCGCCCGCGTCATCATGGCCTCGACCAAGCCCGGCGATATCGTGCTCGATCCCTTCTTCGGCTCGGGAACGACGGGCGCCGTCGCCAAGCGTCTCGGCCGCCACTTCGTCGGCATCGAGCGCGAACAGGATTATATCGATGCGGCCTCGGCTCGCATCGCCGCCGTCGAGCCGCTCGGCAAGGCGGAATTGACCGTCATGACCGGCAAGAAGGCCGAAGTCCGCGTCGCCTTCAACGTGCTGGTTGAAAGCGGCCTCATCAAGCCCGGTCAGGTGCTGACCGACGCCAGGCGCCGCTATAGCGCGATTGTCCGCGCCGACGGCACCGTGGCATCCGGCGGCGAGGCCGGCTCCATTCATCGTCTCGGCGCCAAGGTGCAGGGTCTCGATGCATGCAACGGATGGACCTTCTGGCATTTCGAAGACGGGCAGTCCCTGCGCCCGATCGACGATCTCAGGTCCGTCATCCGCAGTGATCTGGCAAAGGCGTAGTGAGCAGCGCCTTCGCGAGATCGAGATACCTTCTTCCGATTTCCCTCCAGTTGCGGAAGAAGACCAAGGCGCCCGGGGTCAAACCCGGGCGTCCTCTTTTTGTTTTTGCGCAATTCCGGACGCAAAACCGCTCTACACTTTTGCTGGAATTGCTCCAGTCAGAACTCCTGATCAGAACTCCTGGTAATCGGTGACCTCGACCCGTGTGACGCGCCCTTCCGCATTGAAGGTGATCGTCTCCTCACCCTCGCGGATCAGCGGCTTGCCTGATTTGCTGTGGGTGGCGCGCACCGACCAGACCGATCGGCCGGAGAGCGGCGTCAACGTTTCCACCAGCGAATTTTCCGCCGTCTGATCGGGATAGTCGTCGAAATATTTTCGGAAGGCCGCCATGATCTCAGCCCGTCCGGCAAGGCTGCCGACGCCGTTCGAGACATAGGTCGCGTCCTCGGCGAAATAGGCCTCGATGGTGGGAAAATCGAGGGCGTTGATGGCGGCGTGAAAACGTTCGATTTCTTCTGCGGGGTCGAATGCCATGGGTCTCAGACCTTCAATCCGTATGCGGCAAGATCGCTGCGCAGCTTCTCAGGCCCCGAAAACAGCACCGCATTCCAGCCAAAGGCCTTGGCGCCTTCGACATTGACCGGCGCGTCGTCGATGAAGATTGTCGCAGCGGGATCGAGGCCGAAACTTTTCGTATGCGTCTCGTAGATGGCGATATCCGGCTTGATCAGGCCGACATCGCCGGAAACGGTAACGCCGCGCGGTAGGTTGAGGAAGGGGAAGCGCGCCTGCGCCTCGCGGAAGGTGTCGGAGGCGAAGTTGGTGAGCATCGTTACATCACGCCCTTCGGCAATCAGCCCTTCCATGATCGCGACGCTGTCGTCATAGGCGTGTGGCACCATCTCGTGCCAATATTTGCGGAAGGCGCGGATATGCTCCTCACGCGCCGGGTGCTGTTCAATCAGCAGCGCTTCGGCCTCCGCCCATGTGCGGCCGCGGTCCTGCTCGATGTTCCAGTCATGGGTGCAGACATTGGCGAAGAACCAGTTGCGCTCCGTTTCATCAGGGATGAGGCGGCTGAAGGGAAGATGCGGATCGTAATGAATAAGGACTTTGCCGATATCGAAAACGATATGTCTTATGTCGGTGGTCATGGTCATCCCTTGGATGTTTTGAACGCGAGAGGAATAGCCGCTGCGATCGCTTTTTTCATGATTGTTGGTAAGGCCTGGGCTTCAAGATTTGTAACCGGCTCCCACCATCCGTCATTGGGGCCGTCATCCATGGCGACCTTGGCAGCGATTGCCGTACGCCAGATCGAAAGCCTGAGTTCGAAATGGGTGAAGACATGGGTGACGGTGCCAGAGGGCTGCCATGCCGCATCGAAGGGCGCGGCGGCGGCCGAGGTCTCGCCGTCGATGCGCGCCGTCCAGGCCGTCGTCGGCACCTCGGTCATGCCGCCGAGCAGGCCGCTGTCGATGCGCCGCCGCAACAGGATTTCGCCATCAGCGGTCACCGCGATGAAGGCCGCGCCATATCTGACCGGCTTCTCCTTCTTCGCCGCCTTGACCGGAAAGAGTTCGGGATCGGAAAGTTTCAGCGCCGCGCACGCCCCGCGGAACGGACAGAGCGAACAGGCCGGCCGCTTCGGCGTGCAGATCGTCGCCCCGAGATCCATCATCGCCTGGGCGAAATCGCCGGGCCGTGCAGCCGGCGTCAACAGCGCCACTTTCTCCTTCATCGCCGGCTTTGCGGCCGGAAGCGGCGTGGCGATGGCATAGAGCCTGGAGATCACCCGCTCGACATTGCCGTCCATGACAGCCGCCCGCCGGTTGAAGGCGATGGCCGCGACGGCGGCGGCCGTATAATCGCCGATGCCGGGCAGGGATTTAAGGCCTTCTTCGGTGTCGGGAAAGACGCCGCCATGCTCGTTCGCCACCGCTTCGGCGCATTTCTTTAGGTTGCGGGCCCGCGCATAATAGCCAAGCCCTGCCCAGGCGGCCATCACCGCGTCGTTTTCGGCTGCGGCAAGATCGGTCACCTCGGGCCAGCGCTGCAGAAACCGTTCGAAATAGGGTTTGACCGCCTGCACCGTCGTCTGCTGCAGCATCACCTCGGACAGCCAGACGCGATAGGGATCGGCCTTGACGCCGCGGGCCGCCATGCCAGGCGAAACGCGCCAGGGCAGGTCGCGGTGGTGGCGATCGTACCAGTCGAGCAGGGGCTTGGCTAAGGGCGTGTCGAGTGTGGTGATCGTCATGATTTGCCGCGATGGGGGGAAGTGCCTATACTTGGCGAAGCAATGCCGCGCGATCAAGTCGCCTGTGCGAATTGGCATGCGAATTGGCGGCGTCGCTGAAGGGTTTCGATGAGTTATCCACGCAAAGGTGCAAAGCAGATCTCCGAGCTGGCGAACGGGCTGATCGATCCCGTGCTCGCGCGCCGCGCCGGCATCAACACCGCGCTGCTCGGCTCGTGGAGCGAAATCGCCGGCGAGGATTTCGCCGATTGCACCCGGCCGGAAAAGATCGCCTGGGCCCGCGGCGGCAATGAGACCGGCGGCTTCCGCCCCGGTGTGCTGACGATTGCCTGTGAGGGCGCACGCGCGCTCTTCCTCACCCATGCCCAGGGCGAACTCATCCAGCGCATCAACAGCTTCTTCGGCTTTGCCGCCGTCCACCAGATCCGCATCGTCCAGAAGCCGGTCTCACAAGCCGTCCGCCGCTCCCGCACCCCGCCGCCACTGAAAGGCGAAGCCGCCCGCAAGCTCGAAGGCATGATGGAGGGGATAGAGAACGACAAGCTGCGGCAGGCGATCCAGCGCTTGGGCACGGCGGTGATGGGGAAGCGGGGAAATCAACGCTGATGAGCAAACCGCCTAACTTAACCCGCAACGCGCTTAGTTTTTTGATCCCGCTTCGACAAGCTCGCGGGTGACAGCGAATTCCGTCCTGCCCGAGATCGAGCTATAAGGCTCGCACTCAGTGATCGCATCGGCGATCAACGGGGCTGCCGTTTTTTCCCATTCGGATGGTGGTGTGCGGAAGTTGATGGATAAAAAGTCGGCAGATCCGTCCTTGATGACCGCCACAACCATGAAGTTATAAGCACTCGGCGCGTCCGCAGGCAGCTTTAGACATTTAAGCATCTGATTGAAAACAATATTGCCGCGGTCTTCAAAGGCGTGCGCGCTCGTGACGTTCAGGGCCAATGTTACAGAGGCAATAAGCATGTAATAGAGAAAAGTCTTCGTCAAAGAATGCATTAAAATATCCCTCTGAATGGTCGTCTGTTATACTTGTAGAGCAGACGGGAGAAAAGTCATGCTGGTCTTGCAGTTGCCCCCTGATATCGAAGCGCGGCTGATTGAGCTTTCCAAGCGTACCGGCCGCAGCAAGAGCTTCTATGTGCGTCAAGCTATCCTCGCGCATCTCGACGATCTGGAAGATGTCTATCTTGCCGAAAGGCGCCTGGAAGAGCTTCGCCGCGACGAGGGCGATACCGTGCCGCTGGCCGAGCTGACGGCGCGTTACGGGTTGGACGACTGAGTTTCATCGACCAGCCGATACGGGCTGGCAGCCGCCGCGATATCTACCGGCAAAATTCGCAGACGGACCAATCTCGCAATTTTKGGTCTAGTCGTCTTCCCG